>JALEPO010000048.1 GCA_022768695.1 Clostridia bacterium | reverse complement strand
TCTTGACAAGATAACAGCGGAATATGTTGACATAAACGGCAACGAGCAGGTTGTAACGGCAGTCAAGATAGACGACGGCAGCGGCAAGATAGAATATACAGTATATCTTCCGGTTGGAGTTAATAATGTAGATTTAACAGCTGTAACAGGCGAGCCGCTTGCAAATGTTTATATCGCAGACAGTAAGGATAATACTAAGTATCAGATTAATACTTACACATGGGAGAATTATGCCGTAGTAAATGAAAACAATAAGACAAACGTTTACGTTAAGGCTACAGATAGCAAAACTGAAGCTGCATATGTTCTGAATATAGTTAAGGTTGATTTGACTCCTGACGTTACAATGTTTGCAGACGGAGAAGATCCGCTGACAGAGCAGGGTAATATTGCAAAATATAATTCGTCAGCAGATAAGCTTTCAGTAAGAGTTACACCGGGTACGCCGGGACAGCTTGAGATTGAAAAGACCGGATACTATGTAAGATATGGTCATATCAAGTATACAACGGATGAGGAATATGCTAAGAAGGCTTCGCTGTATTCCGATACCGATGCAGACTTTGAATGGTATGAATGGTATGACGGTACTACTATGCTCAACAACGCGCTTCCTACAGTTCATCTTGTAACAGGTGATAATGCTGTAACACTTATAAAGATTCAGGTAGGTGTAAAGGTAGACGCAGACAGCGGTATTGACATAGGCGGCGGCAGATACCTTGGTACAAATAAGATTTACAACTTGTTTGTATATCAGATGTACGATGCAGAGGATGAGCTTGAGATTGTTCTTGACAGCAAGACGACTGTCAATAAGGATAACAGTACACCGATAACAGAAGATGGCAAGACGGTTTATGTATATGATTACGGAGTAAGCAAGGACGACAGCACTAATACTGTTGATATGGTTGTTAAGGCGATTACAGAAAATAATATGAATGCTCCTGCTACTTCATACACAATATCCGGACTTGTAGATTCTGACGGCAATGCGGCAGCTGATATAAACGGCACAATTAATTACAACCTTGTAAAAGGTGATTACACGAGTGATAATGTTGATATTACAATCAACGCATATGATGCTGATAAATATAATTCACCGACAGATGTTCCTGTAACTCATGTTGATATTGTTTCAGCATCAGAATCCGGAACAAAGGTATATTACAGAATTAATATCTACAGAATGTCAGATGACGCATCGCTTAAGACACTTATTATTCCGGCAAATGCTGAGAATAATTTAGGCAATGTCGATATAACGGATAATACTGTCGTAACTGAAATAGACGGCGTTAAGCATTATGCGGTAGAGGTACCGAGAAAGTATCTCGTAACGGATGAGGAAGGAAACCAGAGTGTTCCTGTTTACATTGAATCCGCAAGTGATAAGGCTGTTATAACAGTGACAGACGTAAGCGGCAGATATGTGCATGAAACTGTTGTTGATGAATATACAAAGTACATTAACGTACCTATTACATTAATCAGCAGCAAGGCGAAGGTGACATTCAAGATTACAGCAGAGGACGGAACAATCCAGACAAATCATGTAATTGACATTGTATCACTTTCATCAGACGCTAATGTAGAATCAATTCTGCTTGCAACGCTTAATGCTCAGAGTATGGCGGAATATGTCGGCGTTGAAACAATAGACGGTGTTGAAACGGTTATTTATAAGGGATTCCTGTCAAGCAACGATGTAGGTAAGGTAAGAAGCTCGGTAACTGTTTCAGTTGCGGCGAAGGAAGTAACAAGCCATATCACAATGGACAAGAAGCATACTATCGTCCGCAATACCGGCGTCAACGAGGTTTGTAACGAAAATACCGGTACCGCAGAAGGTATGGGAACCGCTCGTTATACCTATACAAAATCCATCAAGAAAATGCAGAAGGATGAATACACATACATGGACTTCACTGTTCTTGCAGAGGACGGCATAACACAAAAGAATTACCGTGTTCGCCTATATCCGATGGATGATGAGAACACGAACCTTGAAACAAAGGATTATGACGGCGATACATTAGTATCCTTGTGGGTAGCAGATGTCGGTACACTCGATATGATGGATAAGCCGAATGCTCAGAGAATGCCTGAGGATGAGGTTCTCAGATTATACGGCGATACAGTTCCTACATACGTTGCATATGTAAGCTCAGATTTAACAACAGTTGAAATCAAGGGACGTACAGAGCACGATTATGCAGGTATCAGAATCGCAAATGCTTCCGGCTATAAGGTTAAGGAACAAATTCAGACTGTTTCAGGTCTGAAGGTTGGACAGGACGCATCAGTTAATATCTATGTAAGATCACAGAATCTGATGAATACTGTCAGTGGTTCAAAGACAGGTCTTGGAACTCAGTACAGACTTGTTATAAGCCGTGTTCCGAACAACAGAAATATAGACACAGCAGAAATTGCACCTCCGGCTCTAATAGATCCGAACGATACTAATGAGGAGCATAATAACTCATTCGCGTTAGTTGATAATAGTAAGCGTACAATTACAGCTGAAATAAACTACGGTGCGACAATAGTTCCTATCGAGCTTAAGACAGAAGTAACAACAGCTATCATTTCGATTGAGGGTGACGTTATAGGTGGAACTCCTGTAAGCGAGGATGAAGGTGCAGACAGAGTAATAAGCGGAACAGATAATGGTACTCTTGACTTTAAGGTTAATTTTGAAGGTGATGAGGATAAGACCTTTAAGGTACTTGTTAAGAATCAGGATGACGACAGAGATCCTTGGGAGTACACGCTTGTACTTAAGAGAAAGGTTAATAATCTGCTTCTTGAGAGCGTATATGTTGATGAGCGTATAACAGATTATTTGGGAATGGAAAATGACATTCCTGTATACAGCACAGAAATACTGTATGACGCAGAGATAATCAATATTAAGGCAATCACGGCAGATGCATCAGCGTATGTTGATGTAAAGAAGAACAATGATACAGAGGCTGCATATCAGTTTGAGCAGAGCACTTCAAATACGGACTTTAATACAGATGGAATTATTAAGGTTGAAGATGTTTATGAATATACAATTTATGTAGGTTCATCAAATCTTGTTGGCGGTGTTCCGGATCAGATTAAAAAGGCAATTCTGAGAATTAAGAGATTGAAAGCGGATCAGATTCCGAGCGACTTGTCTGTTGTAATGCGCGTCAGCCATCTTGAAAATGACGCAGGACGACTTGCAACACCTTCAACTCTCGGCGGAAGTCTTGCAGACCCTGCATCTTATGAGGTTCTGATTAACCAAAATGCAGTAAACGCTTATATAAACGTTACAAATAACTACAACACTACAATTCTGTCGGCACATCCGATGGATAATGACGGAAACGTTGACTATAGCACTACATTCGGACCTGATATACAGCGTTTGGGATTCTCCGTTCCTATGGCAGATGAACCTTACATAACAGTAAGAGTAGTGGCAGAGAACGGTGCAGGCGCAGTTAAGGAATATAATCTGAATATCAGACGCGAGTCAAACGACGCTACACTGAAATCAGCAACAACTGTTGACTTGGTAGACTATTATGGTGTTGTGCAGTCAATAACTGTTTCAGCTGCAAATAACGGTGTAAATAATGGTATAAACTATTACAGATTAGACCTTCCGGAAGGCTCGTCATACTCTAAGTTCAGACTTGAGGCTAACAGTCCTTATGCTACCATCGAGCTGTATGATGAAGCATCAGGAAAATATGTAAGCAATAATGACGCGGTTAAGTATATTAAAAATACTATTTCCTATCCTGTAGGTAATGTAAGAACTACGAATATCAAGTTCAGAATTGTACCGGCCAGCGTTTCATATTCAAATGACAGCACAAAGACTGATCAATACAGCCCGACAGACGGATGTACATACTATAACCTTGAAGTTATAAACACACCTCAGGGTACGGGCTTGCAGGATGTATTTGCAGAATATGTTATAGAAACCGACGGCGGTACAAAGGCAAGTGTTGACGGACACTCCGGTTATATTGTGGGTGTTCCGCAGTATCTGACAAGCACAAATCTGAAGATTGTTCCTAAGAGTCAAGAGGCTCATATAACAGTTGTGGGATATGAGGATCAGTCATCGGAGGCAGGCACAACGATAATTCAGAACTTTGCACTTGATGAAGGTCCTGTAACAGAAGCCAAGATTATTGTTGAATCTGTATCAAAGATTAAGAATGAATATACATTAAGAATTCTTAAGCTTACAAATGAAAACTATAATATGGTTGTATATGTTCAGAGAGATATAGATGCACCTTGGAATGAAGACGAGCAGCTGTATATTGCAGAAAGAAAGCTTCCTACATATCAGACAGAGGGTATTGTAACAGCAATGTTTGTTGACCATAATCTGTATGATAAGGGTTACAAGGTGCTTGTAGGAGAAGAGAGCAGCACAAATCAGCCGCAGATGATTACTAACACTAACCCGTCAGTAAGCAATACAAACGTACGTCTGAGTGGTGCGGAAACCTATGTTCCTATTACAATCTACTCATCAGATTCAGTTGTTCTTGCATCATATAACGTATTGATTGAGAAGGAATCTGTAGATAATATCCTTGAATCAATATTTGTTGAAAGACGTCCACCGGATGAGGATAATACTACAGCCGCAGGTGACAGAGTATTTAAGTCATACGTTTACAACACAACTGCAACTGCGAGTGTTCTGATTAATGCAGTAGATACGCAGGCAACTGTTGAGCTTATGAGGCTTGATAATGCCGCTGCTCAGGATCAGATCTGGAGAAGTATGTCTACAGGCTCACTGAATGCAGGCGTAACAGAGCTTAAGGAAGGCGATAATGAATTTATGTTCATTATTCGTCCCGCAAATACACAGATTTATGGAGCATATTATCTGACAATCCACTATTCAAATGTTGATGTATCTCTTGATATGCTTGAGGTACAGAGGGACGGCGATAAGGATCCGCTACCGTTTAGAGATAAGGAATTTAAGCCTAATATCTTTGATTACGAGGTGGATATCGACAGCACAACAGGAGATTACATTTTCCGCGCTGACGCAAAGACATCGCTTAAGGATATAACGGATAAGGGAATTACAGATGAGCTTAAGATTTATATAGGCGATTATAGTTCAATGCTTGAGCTTGAGCAGAAAGCAGAGAAGGTAACATTAGACGGCGGACCTATTGAAAGAAGGTTTACAGCAGCAGATTTACAGCTTAACTCCTTAGGCTATACTGAAATCCCTGTGACGGTTGTACTTGGTGACTACACTAAGGAATATGTAGTTATAGTTCACGAGAAATCAGGCGATGCGGATCTTAGCCATACAGAGGTTGGTCTTGGCGTAACGGGTTATCAGATAGAGCCTGTATACGATTACAATACCGATAAGTATGAGCTGACGGTTGATGCGAATGTAACAGAGGTTGAGATTTATGCGTTGGCTAATCACATACACAAGAATTCAACCACGCTTCTGACACTTTCGAGAAAGACAGAGTTTGGAACGAATATTGTAAATGCGGCGCTGAATAATATGAGAGCTGCGGTTACATTAAGCACAGGTATTAATGAATTTATCGTAACAGTTGAGAGTGAGAATTCCAAGAACACAAGAGATTATTATCTGACTATCAACAGAAATCAGGCAGAGCTAATTGTTGATACGCTTACAGTAAACGGCATGATAGCAACGCGTCAGGGCAACGACTTCTTTGCATATGTTGCTAAAGACGACCTTCCTGACATAGTTGCTCAGTCAACATATCCGTTGTATGTAACAACTTCAATTGTGGCTGAAAACGGTGTTGATATTCTTGGTCAGAGTGACGGATATACTGCCGCTTCAGCAGTAGATGTTGTACAGACTCATGGTAAGGATGAAGATACAACAGAATATATAATAAGACTTGTTGATAATGATAATCCGGATCATTCTCAGGATTATAAGCTTATAATCCTTAATCCTGTAAATGAGGATATTCTGAGCATTATACTTGGCACAAACGAAGGCGAATTCAAGAACAGTGACGTGCTTGGCTATGAAATGCCTATATCAGCTAAGTGGGATGAAACACGCAATGCGTATGTTGCGGGCGTACCTGTTTCAATGATGGAAGCTACTATCAGAGTAACGACTGTTTATGAGGGTAAGCTTGTAAAGATTGGTTCATTCTCGGCACAGAACTATGACTATTATGATACAACAAAACGTCAGTTTACTGCTAAGGATAAGGTTGTTGTACCTCAGACAATGCAGATTGGCGTAACAGAGTTTGACACATCTGTGGACGCGGAGCTTCTTCCGTTCAGGTATTATACATTGATTATAGAGCCGATGAATAATGAAGCAAATCTGTATAATGCGGACTTCCTGCTTGCAACCGAAAGCAGTACAGACGCACCGCATACAGACTTTACGGTAAATCTTCCGGGTCAGCTTGATCACTCTTATGTTGTGGACAATGATATTGCCTACATAACCTTTACGGGATTAAAGATGAGCGACAGGGCGACAGGTATATACAGCGTATATTCAAGAAATAATTCTGTAGGCGGCATCTTCAATGATGGTGATAATCTGAAGATAGACCTGAATGAAGGCGTAAATAATATTAAGATTCATGTAACCTCGGAAGACAGAATGTTGTCAAAGACATACAGCTTTAATATAACAAGACATTTTAATGAAAATGTTTCAAAGCTGAATGACATTAAGATTCAGATTGGCGATAAGTATTATGATACGGTAGCAGTACCTTCTGCGGATTATACAATGAACGTGCTGACATATCATCTGACAATTCCTGAGGAAATAGATGAAACCGTAACACCTATAGTTATAACGGCAGTACCGTTTGATGACGGTTTGGTATACAACATAACAAACAGAGTAATCATTAACGGCGACACATCTGATGCAAGTACAACAAGCAGTAAGGAAGTAATAATAGGTGCGGGTTCAGCTAAGTATGATAAGCAGCTTGAACCGGGCGATAAGGTAAGAGTTGTTTATAATGTCAAGACTGACGGAAAGAATGCTTCTGAATATGTAATAGAGCTGTTCAAGGATTCAAACATTAATCTTGACCCTGAAATGGCTTATCTGACAAATATAATGAGAGCCGATACAGGAACTCCTCTTACAAGAAGGTTCACTCATAATCAGTATGATTATAACTATTACGCATCGGTTGATGAAACAGTTCATAAAATATCACTGTCACTGGCGAAGAATATAGGCGCTCAGCACTGCGATGTATATATTCTTAAGACAGATGTTAACTCAAGCGGCGCCTTTGAAGAAACAAAGACAAAGGTAACTAACCTGAGTGATGTTGAAATGATTCTTCAGCCGGGTGATAACCTGATGGTATTTGAAGTAAGCGAATCTGATGAAAACGGCAATATGCAGAATGCGAGATACTACTCAGTTAATATTAACAGAGCTGCAACCGCTGAGGTAAGCGACAGTGTTAATCATACTGCATCACTGGCTGATATAGACTCAGAGAATTATGCGCTTCTAACGGGTATGTTTGATAAGGACATATTCGAATACTTCCTTGCAATACCATATGATGAGGACAGACTTTCACTGATTCTTAATACGGTTGATGAACAGGCTACAATGAGAGTCAGAAAGGAAGGCGGCGAATATCTGAGATATGATTTGGGCAACAGTGCAAATCTGTCAAACATTCCTCTTCACTATGGTTCAAACAAGATTGTTATAACGGTAACAGCTCAGGACGGTATGACTAAAAAGACATACATTATTGACGCTAACCGTGCAACGCCTGAACATACGGGTGATATAATCCATATGGATCATACATATAGCGCAGAATATGCACCGTTGTTCAACGCTAAGCTTACAAATTACTTTATGTCATATGATTATGGCGTATCTGAAGTAAGCTTCACACCTACATTAAGACCTGAGGAAACCTCACATCCTGTATTAGGTGATTCTCATATTTATGTAAGTGACAGCGCTACAAATAATGCTCCGATTGAGCTTACAAGCGGACAGACATATACAATAACAAATCTTCCGTACGGAGATACTGATGTACTGTTCAAGGTAAGAACATTTAACGGAACAGAAAAGCATTATGTTGTAACAGTAAACCGTGCATATGGTATAGACAGACCATATCTGGAAGCTCCGATTGAAATTTACAGCAGCTCAACAGGCGCTGAAGGTACAAAATATACATTATCGAGAGATTTCTATAAATCAGAAAATGCATATTACCTGAATGTGTCTAATGATGTAAATAAGATATGGATTAAAGCTGTAACAGATACAGCGGACGGTTCAAGACCGAACGACAGTATCACAATTAATAATACTTCTGTAGCTTCGGGAGATCTTACAGCAATGAATATCTACAATGGCGATAACATGGTAGAGGTAGCGGTTGATAACAGCCTTGGAACAATTGAAAGATACACAGTTGTAATCAATCGCGCTGAAAACGATGTAAGATCAACTCTTGACAGCGGATTGAAGCTTGATGATCTTGTTATTGACGATTATCATATGGTTCCGTCTTTTGACAGCGATTATTATGACTATATTGTAATAGCTGATAGGAATACCGAAACCATAGATATGGCTCCGTTCTTCGATGAAGACCTGATGAGCGTAACAATCAATAATATGCCGATAACAAGCGGCGAAAAACTGTCAGATGCAGAAATAGGTTATATGAGTGATGACAGACTTGGTATCACAAGGCTTAAGACCGGTGCAAATTACTTTGACATTGTTCTGACAGCTAAGAAGGATGCTAAGGATTCAGCCGGCAAGGATATTGTTAAGGATTCACAGACAAAGGTACATTATGTAGTAAATATAGTAAAACCGGGCGAAACAATCGCCGAGCTTGATTATCTGGCAACAGATAAGGGAAGCATGGGACCTGTATTTGATCCGATAGTTAATAACTATTTCGTAACAGTGCCTTATGATACAGACAGCTTCAACATAGATACTGAAGCGCTGCTTACATCGGTTATACCGGAGCATGAGGGTTATGTACCGTTTGTACGAGCATCTTCATCAACAGTGAATGTAGTCAATAATAATGACGGAACATTCACCGTAAGACCGCCTGTCGGCAGAGATTCAAAGGTAATATTCCTTGTTTATCCGTCAGAGAAGGAGTCATATCCGGCAAGCGCTTACTCATTGACAATAAACAGACGCACAAGCGATACTGTTAAGTCAATAGATTTAAGCGACATCAGATTAACTGCGTCAAACGGCGCGGCAATACCTCTGACAACAGACTTTACTGCCCGTGACGTCAACTATTACGCGTATGTAGGCAGCGGTGTAACAAGTGTTGATATAACTGCGATTCCTGAATATGCCGGCACAACCGTAAGAGGCGACGGAAGCATAACGCTTACAGGCGATGTAACAACAGCTATTATTACTACAGGCGATAATGAGGCTAAGCAGAGATACTCACTGACAATTATCAGAAGAAATTCAAATGCCGAGCTTACACAGCTTGATGTCGACGGCACATCGCTTGGATTGAACACCGGTTCACAGACGTATGTAAATACAGCCGCTCTTACAGCTCTTCCGATAACAGTTGCATCGGCAAATGCTGACGATGTTATAAGAATAAACGGTAAGAGAATAACAGACGGCACATTAAATCCTGTAATCAGCACAGACAGAGAAAAGTATGATATAAGAGTAACAGCGGCTGACGGCAGCAGTTATGTTCATACATTGTTTGTGAATGCTGATAAGGCAGAGGATGAATACGAACCTTATATTACAGATATTGTTGTAAGAGATGTCGGCGGTGCGGTAGGAACCTTCGACAAGACTGTAGAGGGTAATGTTCATACTTATAATGTAATGGTTGATACTAAGGAAATTGAGCTGTTTGCATATTCATTAATTGATGAGCTTGATTCAACAGGTCAGCCGACAGGTTCAAAGACTCCGAACAGGAATGTCACGATAGAGATGTTTGATGAGGAGCTTAATGATTATCTTGTAAGTACACAGTTTGGCGGATATATAAGAGCTTCTCTTGATCCGCAGACGGGAATGGGTACATACAGATTCAGAGCTACCGAATACGCAGAAAGCGGGTTTGAAAATATTTCCGAATACATTGTAAATGTATATAATACAGAAAATCCGATACTGACAGATCTTGAGGTTGCACCTTATCCGGATGCAATAATGGCAGACAAGTTCAAGGGTACAAATTACGGTCCGTATGATGTATTCATAGGCAAGGATGTTGAGGACTTTGATGTTATAGCAAAATCATTCCAGAGCGTTGATATCAAGATTGGTCTTGTGGACGAGGCAACGGGAATTCCGGCATACGGAGCTGCGTCAAATCCGAACACAACCAATATCCTGACACCGCTTGATAAGGATAACTTCACCGTAAAGGTTGAAACAAGCTATGATAAGCAGTTGCCTGACGGCAGTGTTGAAACAAGAACGGCTGTTTATGCGCTGAATGTTATAAGATCACCGTATCCGTCAAGCAATGTATATCTTGCAGACCTTGATGTTGTCGAGGAGGATACTCCTGATAACGGCAAGTATGAGCTTAACAGAGAGTTCAATGAGGTTATAAGAGTATATAACACAACAGTCGACTATGTTGACAGTACAGTATCGATGGTAATCAAGAAGAAACAGGAAAGCGACAGAGTTTATGCACAGCTTGGCACAAGCAATGCATACGAGATGTTTACAGATACACCTCAGGAATTCACACTTCCGACATCCTTCATGACCAACGATAACGCAAGAGAAAATATCGAGTTTACTGTATATGACGGTGAAACAGGAGATGTAGGTCACTACAGAGTAACAGTCATAAGAGGTGAAAGACTTGATGGTATACTTCGTCTTGAAAGTCTTGTACTTGATAATAACGTAACTCCGATAACTCCTGTATTTGATCCTGAAACATGGAGTTATAGTGCGGTTATTGCTGCAGGACAGGATAATCTGATTATAAATGCTGTTGCTAAGGAGCCTGCCGATACTGTTGTTATAACTCATAACAGCGTATCAACTCAGAATGTAGACGGTGTAGATACAACGTTCGGTCTGAGCGAAACAGACAGTACGGAAGTATTCTTCATAACTGTATCATCAGCAGGTGCATACAGCAGTGAGGGAAGCCGCACTTATGTTCTGAGAGTTGACAAGCAGAATACTGCGTTCCTTACAAATCTTGAGGTAACAGATACTGATTTGACTGACAATTACTATGAGCTTAATCCGATATTCAATCAGGGTACTGCACATTATACCGTAACAGTTCCGGTGCTTGCACAGGAGATTGAATTTACGGCAAGCGCAGATACTGATAACGGTAATATCACAGGCACAAGAATTGTTGCAAATCAGGACGGTCAGGATATAGCCGATCAGATAACAGACGTACTTAAAGTAACTGCAAGACTTGACTTGTCAAAGACATCGTATAACTTTAAGTTCGTTATAACAAATGATGACGGCGGCTACGGTATCTACAGAGTTAATGTATTGAGAGATGTTCCTCCTGATACACCGGTTGAGCTTCAGACGGCAATCAAGGGACAGGTTAATACGGTAGCACCGGGTGATAATGTTGTAACAGTTTCACTTTATAAGGATGCTGATTACTCCGTAACAGAGGATGAAACAACACTTGTAAAGAGAATTACAACAGGTGCTGACGGTAAATTCCTGTTTGACACATCAGATATAACTGATACGGGCGTATACAGCCTGACAGTAAGACGCGCGGGATATTTGACATATTATATCTCGAATATAGATGTTCAGAAATCCTATGCAAAGGCTATTTATGACTTTAGCAGAATCGATATGATTACCGGTGACATTGTAACTGTGGGCGACAGCCACGATGTCATTGATATGGAAGACATAGAATACTTCAAGAAGCTTATTGCCGGCGAAGATGTTACTATGGATGAAATATACGGTAAATATGCTGAGTTCTATCAGGATGCACTTCGTCCGGGAACGATGCAGGCGGTTGAGAATGAAGACAAAGAAAATCAGCCGGAAACACCATCAGAAACAACACCTGACGATGGCACACCGACAGAGGGAACAGAAACAACACCTGACGGAGGTACACCGACAGAGGGAACAGAAACGACACCTGACGGAGGTACACCGACAGAGGGAACAGAAACAACACCTAACGGTGAAACACCGACAGAGGGAACAGAAACAACACCTAACGGCGAAACACCGGCAGAGGGAACAGAAACAACACCTGACGATGGCACACCGACAGAGGGAACAGAAACAACACCTGACGATGGCACACCGACAGAGGGAACAGAAACAACACCTAACGGCGAAACATCGACAGAGGGAACAGAAACGACACCTGACGAGGGAACATCGGCAGATGATACAGTATCAGATGATGCACCGAATGAAGCAGAGCCATCAATAGATACTGAGGTTGTTACACTGGTACTTGGTGTATATGACGAGATTTCTGTAGAAGAAGAATTTGTAGAAATTACAGAGGTCGAGGAGATTGTTATTAATTCAGATGATATTGTAAATACAGATAATGAAACAAATGATACTCAGTCAAATGATGAAGCAGTAATTGATGTTGAGGAATATATTATGATATTAACCACAACAGATATGGTAGACAGTATTATATGCGACTTTAACCGTGACGGAAAGATTAACGGTAAAGACAAATTGTATATTTCAACCCATATGACACTTACAGCTCCGAATCTTGATAACAGAACAGGTAAAAACAGAGTACTTGTTTCAGCGTATAATTAAATATATGAATTAATGCAAAAGACGACGCGTCCATAATGGATGCGTCGTTTTTTATAATATGTAATTTTATTTGTCATGCGAGTAATCCTGCATATTAAAAACAATGTTACAAAGCTTGGAAAGACGCTTGACTGAAAATCGTTTGTAACATGAATAAACATAAGGAAATAAGCCATTTTAAAAAGATTATGTAACCCAAATGTCACACAATTACAACTTGACAAGTTGTTAAAGAAGTGTTATGCTGTAATATATACGGAGAAGTCTGCCTTTATGCAGTTATTGTGTAAAAATATGGCAATTTTCCGATATTATTATAGAAAATATCATAAACTTAACGGAAGGGAGGGAGCATATGAAAATAAATGCCGCAGGCAAACAAATAGTTTCTTTATGGGTAACAATTTGTATGCTTGTTTCATCATTTAATATGGTGCTGGCAGCGGAAAATACAGAATATCCTAACGCAAAGCTTGTTTTTTCGGGCTTTACCATGCGTTATGGTCAAAACGGTAAGATACAGGGACTTGTAGATGTCGCTTTGGAAAATATAGACGCGACAGGCGTTGAGTTTTCCATGAAATATGATGCGAATTATCTTGTTCCGTCAAATTATACAACAAATGATCCTATAACTTCCGCAGCCTCATCATCTGTTCTGCCAATATTTAATCAGAACAGAGATGTGTTCCCTATTGTAACTGATGAGTACGGGGATGAGAGGAATTATCTGAATTCTTATTTTGGAGAAATAACATCTGATACAATAAATTTGGATTTGAACCCCGATCCTGAGATTCCTAACAGCGAATATATATATGAAAAGGCTTTTTCCTATCCCGAGGAAAAAACACTTAAGTGTATAAAAGCAGACGGACGCAATGTGTTACTGGGAACGCTGAGCTTTGAGATTGTAAACCCTATGGCGGTTTCTAAAATGGATGAAAATCAGCTCAAGCAAATATTATCTGTCCCTAATGACGGAAATATCATATATGTAGGCGACGATTTGATAGAACATTTCACAGGTACGCTTACTCCTGAATGGAAGGTTACAAGAACGCTCCTTGAGGCTGAGCCTGCCGTTAAGGAAAGAACTGTTACAGCATACGGTATCTATAATGACGGTACGGTGAATGATCTTGTCCGATATTTAAACAGGAATATGAATACAGTTATACAGAAGTATTCCGACGGACAGCAGCTTCTTGACCGTATAGTTTGGGACAACAATGATCCTTCAAACGGATTTAATGTTGATCAGACGTATGACGTTCTTGGCGGTCTGACTTATACTGTAAGTCAGAACTATATGGATAAAACCATTACAGTAAAAGTAAATGTCACAAGGGTTACAATAAAGGGATTTAAGTATGATAACCGTATTAAAACCTTTATTGACCCTGACAGACCTTCAGTATGGTCTGATTTACTGATGCCGGCAACGGTAACACCTATTCTTGAAGGAATAGACGATATGTACATACCTCCATCAGAGAATCCTAATCAGACGGATTGGAATCCGAATGATGTAACGGAAAATCTGAAAACCGGTACTGCGCCTCTTTCAGAGCGATATATACATACAGTAAATCAAGCTGTGATTGCAGAACCGTGGCTTACAATTCCTGATAATTTCAACTGGGATATAGATGCCTATAGAAATGTAGTAGAAAGTGAATATAAGCCTGATGCTGACAAAATTACAGCATCGGTTGAAAGAGAAACAGGTATTCTGACAATCAATGTGGGTTCTGTGGGCGGAGGACAGCAGATTCAGCCGGGAACTGAGTTTAATATTTATCTTCCCAACGGAATGATAATAAAGAGTGCTGATAATGATTTTGTGCAGGTTACTGTAAATGCTGACGGCAGTGCGACTATTAAAATAGAAGCGCTTATGGAAAATGTTACAAACACTGCTTTTACAGACGCTGAACGCGAAGGAATACAGAGTATTATCAACCTCGGCAGTAAAGATTTTAAATTAACTGCCGTAAAGGATTCTGTTGAAAGTGAACAAGCACCGTTCGTATTCGATGCAAGAGAAAATTATTATCTCGGCGAAACCGGTACTAATTATGTTGATAAGGATTATTCCGAGGGAAGAAAGTCTATGTTCCCTGTTTATACGGGACAGAAGCTTTCTAATATATCCACATATATTGCATTCCCTGATAACAGCACTATTCCTGTCGCATATCATGGACAGACAGGCATACAGCCCTCTGAGCTTAGTGTTGCAAAGGTAGAAAGCTGGGAAATAGAAGGGGACTCAGCAGCAGCGAAATTGCCATCTGCGGACGGAACAACCGTAACGCTTGTGGGCAAGCTTGCTCAGTATACATATACCGATTTTGGAACAGTAACCAATCCGGATAATGTATATCTGCGAATAAAGGTGACAGTGGTTGATAATCCAAATCCACTGCCGACTCCGACTACCGGTCCGGAGTCTACGGCAACACCTAATCCGGACGCTACTCCATCACCAACACCTAATCCGGATGCTACTCCATCACCGACACCCGATCCGGATGCTACTCCATCACCAACACCCGATCCGGACGCAACTCCATCACCGACACCCGATCCGGATGCCACTCCATCACCAACACCAAGTCCGACTCCTACGGCAACGCCTAGTCCTAATCCTAATCCAACGCCTAATCCTGATACGGGCGAGGCGATAAAGATTACCACAGAGGTAAATGGATTTGATGTTCTTCTGAATCCTAATGGTAAAAATATGACCTTTGAATACGATAAGCAGAAGGTAGGTTATCTTCCGGCGGATGTTCAGGAGCAGACATATACCATAGAAAATATCGGTTTAACTCAAATTGACGGATTAACTGTAAGAATTTCCGACATTACAGCGGATGTAAACTCCAGTGCCACAAGCTATGTTTTAAGTGAACCGCTTTTGGTAAATATGCTGTCGGTAGGTGATACAACAACTTTTGCAATTCGTACAAAGTGCGGACTGCCCGCCGGCACATATAAAGCTCGTGTAAGCGTAGGCTCAAACAAGAGTACGGAGCTGGGCGGATTTGACATAAGCTTTATTGTTACGGAAAACGACGTATACAGAGTTACTGTTGACCCTGACGGGGCGGATGTACTCAATATAGGCTACGGTTATCTCATGACGAGCGACGGCTTAAGGGTTCGTTCAAATACATATGAGGAAAATGAACAGGTTGATGTATATGCGGTGCTTATAGATACGGCATATAAATTTGATGAATGGACAAGCGACAGCGGTGTAACATTTGCAAATTCAAAGAGTATGACAACAGCCTTTACGATGCCTGCAAATGATGTCACTGTTATACCAAAGTTTATGGAGTCGCCTCAGGTATGGATACGTTTGACAGATTTAAAGGATTTCAATGCAGACAGCAGTCAAAATCCTTTAAGAAGCAATGTGCTGCCATATCCGATAACTACATTTGACGAAGCTGTAAGCGACTATCGCGTAATAGTTGACGGTGATGTGGAGAAAAACTATATTGAGTTTGACCTTAAGAGTAAGCTTATAAACGATATAACCACTACAGTAACGACAAACGGTAATATATGTAATACCACACAAAACGGTACAGCGTTCACCTCAGATTTGTTTGATTTGAACGAGGGACTGAATATTGTTACAATAAAGACTGAATATACCGATCCGGGTGACGGTCAGCGGTATACTCAGACATATACGCTGTATATACTGCGTAAAAAGGCGGTAGATGTCAAGCTTGGATACGGAAACTCTCCGTTCGGTCTTATAGAATCGGATACAAGCTTTACCGATACAAAAAAGGCTGCCGCAAAAGCATACTTCAGTCAGAATCATACCTATGGTAAGGATAACGTACCGGAGAGAGCAGCGAATACATATCAGACAATGTACTATACAGACGCGTGGACAGCCGCCAATTATGACGAAAATCCATATGCATTGTTTGTTTATAACAACACAGTTTTTGTTGATCCGGGCTTCAGTGATTTAAAGGATTCCGACGGCAATGCGGTTGACGCGTCAACCGTAGTCAGAACGATAAAGTTCGACGAGTTGGTTAATTCTACTTCTGATGTAATCGCGGATTTGGATAGCTCCAATATACAACAGCAGACTGTAACAATCCCGTCCGGCGGTACGCAGTGTGTGATTGATTTGACCGCATACCGCATAAGACCGGGAGCATATTCGATAGAATACAGCTTTCACGATGTAGACGGCTCGGAAAGAAAGTTTTCAAGACCGCTTATCATTCTTGCTCAAAAGGGTGACGTTACTCTCGATAAAACAGTAACAAGTGCAGATTATGATTTAATATATCAGCGTATCGGAAACGGATATTATAAAAATATTCTTCTGAGTAACGAAGAATGGGCAAAAATATACGCATATCGTATCGGCGATGTAACGGAAGACAGAAATGTCAACTCTATCGATGCAAACGCAATAAAGAATACGGTATTGACGGAATATTATGAGCCTCTTCCGACTGCACTGAATCAGACGATGCCGACATATGACGCATCAACAGCGGTATGGCAGCCTTTGGCAACGCTGCCGCCTGATAAGGCAACGCTTACACTTGACTATCTCGGAACAGGTACACAGCCAATGAATAAGGCGCAAACGCCTGATTTAGTTCCGGAAAATGTCGGAAGTACCACCGGTCAGGACATTGTATGGGTCGGAGTGGGAATTAAAAAACCGCAGAATTTGCAGTATTTCCTTCAGGGAATATACAGTATGGATTTTGCAGTAGATTACGACCCGACAATTTTCGTGCCGTGTGATGAATACGGCAACGAGGAAGGCAGCACTAATTTTAATCTTATCAGCACTATTAAACAGCATAATATAGATTCCGGTGTAACTACAAGCGATACGAGGTTCTGGAATAATGCAGAGCTTTATGAACCGTCACTGCAAACAAAAGCAGAGCTTGATTTAACCGGAAAATACAAAACAGAATTTATAACCATGCTGTCAAAGGACGGAACTGATTTAAGAATGAACAATATCACACAGACAGATGATACGATTTATCTGATGCGGATACCGTTCAAGCTTATTAAGTATCCTGACAGCGCATACACCGGCAAGGCGGTAACGCTGCGGCTTACTGAGCATACGTTTGTAATGGGCTCCGATGATGACGGGGTAAATGCCGATGGAGTAAGCGCGTCAGCGTCTTGGGAAGGCTTGGTAGATAAAACAACCGAGGTTAATAACCTTGAAAATCACTTTGACGGTGTAGAAATAGTTGATATATTCAACACTGACGGAAAGTTCAATATAACCGGTAAGATAAAGGCATGGAATCCTAAGCAGCCTATTAAGGCGGAGATATATAAATCCACAGCTGCCGCAGGCGATCCGCCGGAATACACATTCCTGTCGTCGGACAAGGATGCGGCAGGGCAGTTCATGTACGGTGAGCTGAAGCCTGTCGGCAAGAAGGGCGAATGTGAATGGGAATTTTCGCTGCCGGTATCTAACAGGTTTGAATATAAAATGGTTATAACAAAGCTTTCGCATTTAACATACCCCGATATT
Source organism: Clostridia bacterium (assembly GCA_022768695.1). Taxonomy (GTDB): domain Bacteria; phylum Bacillota; class Clostridia; order UBA1381; family UBA1381; genus JALEPO01. The sequence continues at coordinate 5,335 of JALEPO010000048.1, read as the reverse complement.
TCTATTGAGAAAAGCGGAGTTGTAAATGATATATTTGCGATTACCGATACAATCACACTTATAGTCGGCGACATAAACGGTGATCAGATAATAAAGCTCCCGGACAGAGCGGAGCTTATGCGATTTTTGAATCGTCAGAAACCGTGGAAGCTGGATTTAGGTCGTTTTGAGGCGGCTGATCTTAACGGTGACGACACGGTAAGCTTATTTGATTTAAATCTGCTGCAGCAGAATTATGGTAAGGCGTACAGCGTAGCACAGCCTTCGCCTTCCGGCGGCAGCGGTACAGGAGGTGGTTCCTCATAATGATAAAACGAATAATAGCCATTTCAATGGCGATAATACTTGCGGCGGGGATAATGCTGCCCGTGGTATATGCCGACAGCGGAACAGCAGCTCCGCAGGTTACAGTTGTTGGTAAACGCATAATCGGCGATGACAAATATTTTGAGATTAGTCTTGAGGTAGACGGCGATTACGAGGACTATTCATCTGTCGGTGTGGTATTGCAGTACGATCCAAGCTTGATTGTACCAACCACATGGGACGATGAGGCTGTCCCGGTTGATATGAGTCAGTCGACAAGCTGGGCAACGCGGCGCGCGTTACCGACCTTGGGCAAGGACACATGGACAACTCATACTGCGCTGACTTATATCACGGAAGAAACAGACAGCGGCGGCAATAAAAAGAATGTGGGTTATCTGTATTTGGGTGCGGAGTATCCGGGCAAGCTGCCAAACAGCGCGTCTGATCCAAACGCGACACCTGACCCGAATGCGACGGCTTCGCCGACAGTCGCACCGACACCGACGGCAGAACCAACGCCGACGCCTGACCCGAATGCGACGCCCGATCCCGATCCGTATGTAAATCCTGTCGTGGTGGCAAGGTTTATGTACGTTGGCGCTGACGAAACAGCGCAGAAAGCGTCAAAGGACAGTATAACTAATCAATGGACAGCCGGAAACTGGGACGCTGATTGGACGAAGAATAAAATTCTGACAATTGCGCCTGATAAAATTTCGGATGCGTCGCCGGCACAGTTCGGATTTGCGTATTATAATGCGGACTTTACCATGAAGGGTTTTCAGTTCGATTATACAACAACAGTTCTTGAAACGGCTGAACAGGCGCAAACGACCGATATACAGATAGTTCTCGGCGAGGGAAAGAGTGCAAAAGCCGGCGGACTAAGTCTGAATGATATTTATGTTACGCTGTTCTATGACTGGGACGATTCACTTTTAGGCACGTTTACATGCGGCGTGGGAGTGGACTCCTCGGCGGATATAAACGAGTATGTAAAAACAAAGCTTATCCACCCTGATTTACAGAGTAATACAAATTATTCAAGCACTGCAAGAGTGGATAATTATCGCGGAGAATATCCGAGTGCGGGACCGAACAGCACTGACCCAACATTGCCGGGCGGTGCAGGTTCATATCCTGAAACGATAGTTGATACAAATGGAGATACAATTCCAAATCCGAATCGTGCATCGCTATATCCGCTTACAAATAAGCTTGAATATTGCTTTGCCGGACGTGATTTTAACACTGATGACGGCGGAAATGCTCTTCCATATGTAGGTGGCTGGACAAAGGTGACCCCTGAAACAATGGAGGACACTTGGACGGCTTTAAGCACAGAAAACTTTGCACAAACTGTTGACGCAGACGGTGACGGAATAGCCGATACTGATGCAGACGGTGACCTTATAGATGCAGACGGAAACAAGATTGACATGGTATCATACAATTTCGCCGATGTTCAAGCAAGTGACCTTGACGGTGGTGCTTTGTACGTTAAGGCAGTGTATACACCGGGAGATATGCTGGGAAATGGAGATAGTGCTTATGTTGCAATTGGGCCATTAAAAATTGCTGTTCTTGTATCAGGATCAAGTTCAAGCACATATTCTATATCTTTTGATTACCGAAGAATTAATAAATTCGGTTATGGTGTAAGTAAAATGAAAAAACCAAGTGTTCGTATGGATTTGACGCAGGTAGGTGCTTCAGCCAGTACGTCAATAGAAGTTCTCTTGCAAAATGGTGAAGTTATACCCGTAGCATTAACACCAACAAATGCAGTAAAAACATTAGGGTATCAGCTTGTTGAAACAAACAATTCAAATGTAATTAATGGAACTTCAAGAAGTTTGTTAAATGGTGTTGATAATGCACCTATTCAACTTCAAGGTGCTGATGGCTTGATTTTTAGTTTTACTGCTCAAGAATATTTAAAACAGGCTTATGATGGAACTGTTGCTGCATCGGGTTTTACTGCAGCAGTATTTAAAGCGTTAAAGCTTAGTCAAACAACAGCTGGTGCTGCAATTTCGGCAGCTGCAAAGAGAAAAACATGTACAAATGCCATAAAAAAACTTGTACGTGATGCTGAAGCAGCAGGACAAAATTATTTGACATTATCTTGGTATCAACTTCAATATGCAGTTTTGAATACATCAGCACCGTATGTATCAAATGAAGTTGCAAAGGCTTATTGTGAGCAATACCCTGCTCTTATGGCTAAGATTAATGGATAAATTAATTAATTTTTTAATGCAAAAGTGTACGATTTTAATTGTGTGTACCTATTTGCAGTTGATATATATTAAAATTTTAACTTGAAAGGAGTTAAAAAATGAAAAAGAGGTTTATAAGTGCTTTTTTGGCACTGGCTATGCTTTTTTCAATGTTTCCAACAACATTTGCTAATCAAACGATTGATGCCGATGGCAAACTTTCTGGTGATGACATAATCAGTAGTTTAGATATTGTCATTAATAATGGTAAATTGGAAACCTTTAAATTTAAAGTTGGAAGTGAGCATGATAATGCTGGTACTCAGGTATATGCAGCTATAGCATCAAATTATAATAATACAGGAGCTCAGACAAATGATATAACTGATACTTTAACAGATGATGATGTCGGCGTAGATTATATTAAAAATGGTTCAGAAGCTGACTTCTCATCACCATTCTATCAATGGGCAATCCCATCTGCAACCGCAGGTGATGAAATAGTTTTAAATACAGAGAATGTAAATTCTCACAATTACGATTGGTCTGATGGAAGTACAGGTTATGGATCAGCTTATGCGACAGGTTATGGGTCTGTGTATGTAGATGGTGAAGTATACATAAGAGTTATTATTCTGATAAATGCAACAGGCAAACCTAATAATGATTATAGTACGAATGGTTTTGTTGCCGATATAGGACCTTTGGATAGTACTCGATCATTAAAATATCCAGCCAGTGGCGGTGGAACATCTAAGACTAAACTTTCAAGTGTAGATGTGTCACTTGCAAAGCCAACATACAACGGTACACCTGCAGCAACTGCTTCAAGTGGGACAACAGGTGCTACAACAGGTGCAGTTTCTTGGGATGGCACTCCATCGACATTTGCTATGGCGACAGACTATACAGCAGAATTTGATATTACAGCAGGTTCTGACTATGAGTTTGATACTACTTCAAGCTTTGATGTAAATCTTAAAGATAGTTCTCTCCCAAGCGGATATACACCAACCGTTGATATTACAAGTAATAACGGTTCAAAAGCACATGTAAAAATTACATATCCGGCTATTACGGTAAAATCGGTTACATTTGCCCCAAATAATAGCAGCAAACCCGTTGCAAGCGGTGCAACAGATACTTTACCGACAGGAGATATTAAGGCGTTTGTCACATATAATAATGACTCAGCGCCTGCCACATTTCCCTATGCCAGTTTTCCTAGTTGGATTACCCTTACTAACAGTGGCAACACATTGTCGGGAACTACCGTTAGCAACATTACTAATGGTTCTACTATCGGAGCTAAAGTAGATAAAAGCGTTACTTCTACAGGAGCGGACCTTACAGGGACACTTTATACATATTCTGTTGCAGATACACCAATAACAACAGCAACTGTTAACTTTGCATTCCCTGTAATAGGTGCGAATATTAGCAACGTTGCTTCAACAACAGATACATCATATACAATTACGGATAATGAAGTTGTATGGACTACAGATGGTTCAAATGCAACAGGTGTATTTGAATATGGTAAAGCGTATACAGCAGGTGTTGCCTTAACAGCTACAGCTGGTAATAGCTTAAGCAATTCGACTAATATAACTTTTGCAGATACAGGCAGTTCTTCAACTGTAACAGCTACTCATACTGATGGCACAGACCCTGAATATACATTCTCTGCACAGCCAAATCCAACATTGACGCTAAACACAACAAGTGGATTTGACTATTACAATAGCGGTAATGATGTTGCTTTTACAATCGCACAGACAAATAATATAATAACAAATGTTACAGGTGTAAGCGTAAACAGCACAGCATTGAATGCGGGCGAATATTCTGTAAGCGGAACAACATTAACTCTTAAAGCCGCAGGTCTTAATCGTGTTGCAGGCACTTCACTTACAAGCACTGCTACATCATGGCCGGTAGATGTTACATTTGCAGGTAATGGTACTGCATCAAGCACATTGTCCGCAAAGGATACCACTCCGTATATTACAATTACGGATCCGTCAGACGGTACAATTACAGGTATCACTCACACAAGCGGCACAAAGGTAGCCTTGACAAAAAATCAGGAATATACCCTTACCGCAACACCGAGTTCTACTGCGCACTGGACAGGTACAAATTGGACAGTAAGCGGTATAAGCGGTACAGAGAGCGGAACAAATAATGATACATACAAATTCACTCCGACCGGCAGTGAGAATATAACGGTTTCCGTTGCATTCACTAAAGCAGCAAGCTATACCTTGACAGTCAACGCTACAAATGGTAGTGTAGCTGTTAAGAGAACGAGCGATGGCACTGAACCTTCAAAATCAGGTAATGTTTACACAATTTACAGTGATGAAACTTATACATTAACAGCTACTGCTGCCAATCAGTATAAGTTTGTAAACTGGACTGGCGATCTTGACGCAAGTACAACTGATACTAATGCAACAATCACAATCGCTAATCCGACAGCAAACAAAACAGTAACTGCTAACTTCACAGGTAAGACAGACCCTACTATTTCAGCAGATATGGTTTATCGCAAGGGTGCAAACGACACTGACAAAGCATTTACAATTACCCTTGGTGATTATGCAGGTGTAAATGTAAGCGGTACACCGGCAGGTACTTTGAGCGGCACAACTTACACAGTTTCTGCTTCTGTTTTGGAAAACGCAACAGTAGGTGAACATACTTATACCTTCGATTTCGGTGAGGGTAAGACACTTACCGGTAAGATTGACGTTAAGGCAGCAATGTCTGTCAGCAATCTGACGCTTCCGTCAAGCTTA
>JALEPO010000010.1 GCA_022768695.1 Clostridia bacterium | reverse complement strand
GAACCATTTACCGTCATATACAAGCTCAGCGAACTTGATAGCACTCTGACGCTTGAATGCCTGTGTGTCGCGGTCAAGGCAAAGGTATTCAAGCTCTTGAATAGCAGTATAAAGAATTGTACCGCCCGGAGTTTCATAAACACCTCTTGACTTCATACCAACAAGTCTGTCCTCAACTATATCAGCGATACCTACGCCGTAAGCACCGCCAAGTCTGTTAAGCTCCTCAACAAGAGGTCTTGGGTCCATATTCTTGCCGTCAAGCGAAACAGGCTCGCCCTTTTCAAAGCCGATTGTTATGTACTTTGGCTCATTTGGTGCCTTTTCGGGTGAAACACCAAGCTTTAGAAGACTGTCAAGCTGAGGCTCGTTTGCGGGGTCCTCAAGATCCATACCTTCATGGCTGATGTGCCAGATGTTTCTGTCGCGTGAATAAAGGTCTTTCTTTGTAACAGGGATTTCAATGTTGTGAGCCTCTGCATAGTCAACAGCATCCTCACGTGACTTAATGTCCCATATTCTCCATGGAGCAATAATCTTAAGTGACGGATCAAGAGCCTTTATACCAAGCTCAAAACGCACTTGGTCGTTACCCTTGCCTGTAGCGCCGTGACATATAGCAACTGCGCCTTCCTTGTGAGCAATCTCAACAAGCTTCTTTGCGATAATCGGTCTTGCGTGAGAAGTACCAAGAAGATACTTGCCCTCGTATACTGCGCCGGCCTTTAAGGTAGGGAATATATAATCCTTTACATAATCATCTCTTAAATCAGCGATGTAAAGCTTAGAAGCGCCTGCTTTCTTTGCTCTTTCTTCCAGTCCGTCTGTTTCCTTTCCCTGACCTACGTCACCGCAGACAGCGATTACATCGTAGTCATAATTCTCCTTTAGCCATGGAATGATAATTGAAGTATCAAGTCCACCGGAATATGCTAAAACAACCTTTTCTTTAGCCATTGTTGATTTTCCTCCTTGTTTGTGATATAATTGTGAAAAATTCACTTTTCAACTATTATACACCTAAATTATAGAATTTTCAATAGTAAAACGGAGAAATTTGGAGGAATTTATGATAATTATAGGAATAGACCCCGGATATGCCATAGTAGGAATAGGTGTTATTGAATACAAAGGGAACAAATTTAGAACTTTGGAATACAATGCAATAACAACTCCCGCCGGAATGCCGACAACTGAAAGACTAAAAAAAATATATCAGGAAATAAATATGTATATTGATAAGTACAATCCTGACGCAGTGGCAATCGAAGAATTATTTTTCAATTCAAATCAGAAAACTGCAATAAATGTGGCACAGGCAAGAGGTGTTCTGCTGGTGGCTGTAGCGAATAGGAATATTCCTATTTGCGAATATACTCCGTTACAGGTAAAGCAGTCTGTAACCGGATACGGACGTGCTGATAAGAAACAAATTCAGCAAATGGTAAAAATGATGTTGGGGCTTAATGTAATTCCAAAGCCTGATGATGCGGCGGATGCACTTGCTATTGCTATATGTCATGCTCATTCTAATAAAATGAATAATCTGCTGGGAATGAATGGTGTAAGATAATTTAACAATTTTGTAACATTTATACTTGACATGAATTAAAGAATATTGTATTATATAATGGGAGATATGCATAAGCTCTATGCGGTTTAAATAGATGCTGCGCATATAAATAAAATTTTATGAGGTAGAAAATGTATTATTACATAAAAGGTGAGCTTGCTGTCAAGGATACGGGATTTGTCGTTGTTGATAACAGCGGAATAGGTTATTTAATAAACACATCACTGCAAAGTATTCAGAATGCCGGAGAAATCGGCTCTGAAATTACAATGTATACATATCTTAATGTTCGTGAGGACTCTCAGGATTTATTTGGTTTTACAACAATAGAAGAAAAAAATACATTTTTAAATCTTATATCTGTTTCTGGTGTAGGACCAAAGGCGGCATTGTCAATTCTGTCGGTTGTAACACCGGCACAATTTGCTGTTGCGGTTGTGACAGATGACGTAAAAACAATAACAAAAGCGTCAGGTGTAGGGCCGAAGCTGGCGCAAAGGGTAATACTCGAGTTAAAGGATAAAATGAAGAATGAAGATTTACAGATTGACAGCGGCAGTAATGTGGAAATAAACGGAACTGATAACAGAAGTGAAGCGATAAGTGCACTTGTAGTTCTTGGTTACAGTGCAAATGACGCTGCTGCTGCAGTGAAGAATATTGATGCGTCATTAAGTGTTGAAGAGATTATAAAGAAAGCTTTAGCTGCGTTGCTGTAAGGAGGATACATCTTGTTTGAAGAAGACGAAAGATTTGTAACCGGCGGTTTTATTGACGAAGATGCCGACATAGAAGTAGGACTGCGACCGAGAAATTTAGATGAATATGTCGGTCAGCAAAAGGCTAAGAAGAGCCTGGGAATATACATAAAAGCGGCGCTTGAACGCCGTGAAGCACTGGATCATGTGCTTTTATACGGTCCTCCGGGTTTGGGTAAAACTACCCTTGCAAGTATAATTGCGAATGAAATGGGTGTTAATATAAGAATAACATCGGGGCCGGCTATAGAAAAGGCAGGCGACCTGGCTGCAATTTTGACCAATTTATCAGAGCATGATATATTGTTCATAGACGAAATACACCGTATGTCAAGATCTGTAGAAGAAATACTGTACCCTGCTATGGAGGATTACGCGCTTGATATTATAATAGGAAAAGGACCTGCTGCAAAATCTATAAGAATTGATTTGCCTAAATTTACACTTATCGGTGCAACTACAAGAGCAGGCTTGCTTACTGCACCGCTTCGCGATCGTTTTGGAGTCATAAGCCGTTTGGAATTGTATAGTGTAGAGGAATTAAAGCAGATAGTGAAAAGAAGCGCAGGATTACTCGAAGTGGAAATTGACGATGACGGTGCTGCTGAAATTGCGTCACGTTCAAGAGGCACTCCGAGAATTGCAAATAGATTTTTAAAACGAGTCCGCGATTACGCACAGGTTCAGTATGACGGAAAGATTACTGTTGAGGTTGCATCCGAAGCTTTGAAAATGATGGAAGTTGACGAGCTGGGTCTTGATACAATAGACAGCAGAATGTTAAAAACAATGATAGAAAACTTCGGCGGAGGTCCTGTGGGACTGGACACTATAGCCGCAACGATAGGCGAGGAATCTCATACTATTGAAGATGTTTATGAGCCGTATCTTTTGCAGCTGGGCTTCATTGCGAGAACTCCACGCGGCAGAATAGCCACAAAGCTTGCATATGACCATTTTGAAATTCCATATGTTGAAGGGTAGGGAAAAAACTTGAAAAAACTAAAGATACTCTTTTTGATTTTTGTGCTTATGTGTTTGTCTGTTGTTACGGCACAGGCGATGACGCTTAGCTATGATGATGAGTTACATGAATATGACGGTTCGATTTATGCTTTGATAGTAAACAATGAATTGCTTGAACCGCCGTTGGCGCCGATTATTTTCAATGATCATGCATTGGTGCCTGTCCGTGAGATTTTTGAAGAATTGGGAGCTGAAGTTTCATATGATTCAAATTCTCAGGCTATTGAAATTGAAAAAAATGATGATAATATACGGATGTATATTAATAACAATGTAGCTTATGTAAACGGCAATATGACACATATTCCTGATGGTGTGGTTCCAAAGCTTATTTCGGAATTAGGCGGAGAAACAAAAACGATGGTTCCCGTAAGATTCATAAGTGAAAGCATCGGTCTGAACGTGGAATTCGATTCAGAGCACGAGGCTATACTCGTAGAATCAGACGAATTTGAGTTTGATGATGGTTGGTCATACACTTATAATTCTCATGCCAACGCGCTTGTTACGGATGTTTCGTGCAAAAAAGAAGCAAACAATCGCCTTAATATTACAATGACTGCATCGAAAACGGTAGGAGATATAGATAAATTTCTGATGGAAAATCCAAACCGAATTGTGGTTGATATATACAATGCTGTATATTATGGACTTGATGATTTTATAAATATAAATATGCAGGGAATCGATGCAATACGTCTTGGCGACAATGGAGAAAGAGCAAGAATTGTTATAGAATACTCCGACTTGTCCAATTTTACAGTAGAAAAAAAATCGGATAATGTAGTGTCTATTATTATAGAAACAAATCAGGAATCATATCCGTCTACCGTAACACCGGATGCTTCAAAGCTTATTGTGCTCGATGCCGGTCACGGAGGTACTGACAGCGGAGCTGTGGGCTATCTTAACGGCAATCAGGTTTTGGAGAAAAATCTGACATTAGAAATTACATACAAAGTAAAGGAAAGACTTGAGGAACGCGGATATTCAGTTTTAATGACAAGAACAGGCGATACGCTTCCATCTTTAACAGAACGTCCTGAAATGGCAAATGCCGCAAATGCTGCTGTATTTGTAAGTATACATATAAATTCAGTAGACAACGTTCCAACGGCGAATGGTACGGAAGTGTTCTATTCAGAAGAAAATAACGGATATGCCTACGGAGTAAACAGTAAAACATTAGCTGATAATATACTTACAAGAATGCTGTATTATATGAACTCAACAAACCGTGGGGTAAAAATGGCAAATCATGCTGTTACAAGACGCAGCAATATGCCTGCATCACTTGTTGAGATTGGTTTTATTACGAATGATACAGAGCTTTATAATATGACAAGTGACGAATATCAGTATAAAGCTGCACAGGGTATAGCCGAGGGAATTATGATTACACTGGAAAATGTAAATGTTCCTTAAAAAATAAGATAAATAGACATAAAAGGCGGTCATAGACCGCCTTTAGATTAAAGGAGAAATCGAATTGAAAACATCTGATTTTTTTTATGAATTGCCGAAAGAACTGATAGCTCAGGAGCCGCTGTCTGACAGAAGCGCGTCACGGCTTATGACACTTAATAAAATAACAGGAGAAATTATGCATAAGCATTTTTATGACATAATTGATGAGCTTAGCGAAGGTGACACTCTTATTTTGAATGACACAAAGGTTTTACCCGCAAGACTTTATGGTGTTAAAGAAGAAACCGGAGCTGCAATTGAATTTTTGTTGCTGCATAAGCATACTCTGAACGAATGGGAGGTAATCCTCAGACCTGGCAGAAAGGCAAAGCCCGGAGCAAGATTTGTTTTCGGAAACGGCGAATTGAAAGCTGAAATACTTGATGTGATAAACGATGGAAACAGATTGGTGCGTTTTGAATATGATGGTGTTTTTGAAGAAGTACTCGACAGACTCGGAGAAATGCCGCTGCCGCCGTATATAACCAAAAAGCTTGAGGATAAAAATAGGTATCAGACTGTATATGCAAAAAATCCGGGTTCGGCAGCTGCGCCTACAGCCGGACTGCATTTTACAAATGAGCTTTTATCAAAAATTAAAGCTAAGGGTATAAATATTGGATATGTAACGCTCCATGTTGGTTTAGGAACATTCAGACCTGTAAAGACAGAAGATATTCTTGAGCATAAAATGCATTCTGAGTTTTATGTATTGCCGCAGGATGTAGCTGATTTGGTAAATGAAACAAAGAAAAAAGGAAAGCGTGTAATTGCTGTAGGAACTACAGCAACTCGTGTTCTTGAAACGGCAGGAATGAACGGAATGCCATTAAAGGAAGCTACCGGCTGGACAGATATTTTTATTTATCCCGGAAAAGAATTTCATGTAATTGATGCATTGATAACAAATTTTCATTTACCGGAATCGACGTTGGTTATGCTTGTAAGTGCGCTTGCGGGGAGAGAAAATGTTTTAAGGGCATACGAGGAGGCGGTTAAAGAAAAATATCGTTTCTTCTCATTTGGTGATGCTATGTATATTTATTAGGAGGTCATATGTTTAAACTACTTCATACAAACGGCAAAGCAAGACGCGGTGAATTTCACACAGTACATGGAATAATTCAGACACCTGTATTTCAGAATGTGGGAACAATAGCTGCAATTAAGGGCGCTGTTTCAACTATGGATTTAAAGGAAATAGGCTGTCAGGTTGAGCTTTCAAACACATATCATTTACATCTGCGCCCCGGTGATAAAATTATAAAAGAACTTGGCGGACTTCATAAATTTATGAATTGGGACAGACCTATTCTGACAGACAGCGGTGGATTTCAGGTGTTTTCACTTGCAGGTCTGCGCAAAATCAAGGAGGAAGGCGTAAGCTTTAACTCGCATATTGACGGTCACAAAATTTTTATGGGACCGGAAGAAAGTATGCAGATACAGTCAAACCTCGCATCAACAATAGCTATGGCGTTTGATGAATGTATAGAAAATCCGGCGCCGTATGATTATGTAAAAAAATCGTGCGACAGGACATATCGCTGGCTTGTAAGGTGCAAGGACGAAATGAAGCGTCTTAATTCGCTTGACGATACAATAAATAAGGAGCAAATGCTTTTCGGTATTAATCAGGGAGGCACTTATGACGACCTCAGAATTGAGCATATGAAGCAGATTGCAAAGCTTGATTTGCCCGGATATGCAATAGGCGGTTTGGCGGTAGGCGAAAGCCATGAGGAAATGTATCACATTCTTGATGCCGTTTTGCCTTTTGCGCCTGAGGATAGACCTCGTTATCTGATGGGTGTAGGAACACCGTCAAATATAATTGAAGCGGTTGCGAGAGGTATCGATTTCTTCGATTGCGTAATTGCGTCAAGAAATGCGCGTCATGCATTTATTTTTACAAGAAACGGAACTATGAATTTACTAAATCAGAAATATGAGCTTGATACACGTCCTATTGACGAAGAATGTGGTTGCCCGGCATGCCGTCACTATACGCGCGCATATATAAGGCATTTGTTCAAGGCTAAGGAAATGCTTGGAATGAGATTATGTGTGCTGCATAATTTGTATTTTTATAATGAATTGATGGAAAGAATAAGAAATGCAATAGAAGAAGACAGATTTGAGCAATTCAGACAGGATAACGTTGAAAAGCTTGCAAGAAGATTATAGAAAAATTATTATCAGATAAAATGGGGACTGTCGCGTTAAAAAGCAACAGCCCCTATTTTGTATAATATTTTTATTTATAGAGATGAATGCTGCATAGTAATTTGTATATTTTTGTACCTGCGGGCAGCTGTAACACTTCATCTTTTGATAATATATGAAGTCCGAATACGCATATAAAATATACAATTGCCGCAATTATAATTGCCGCCGCCGTAGCGGCAAGGTTCATAACAAATCCGGTGCCTAAAATCATTGTAAAGACCTTATATGTGAGAACTGCCGCTGCACCCATGATACCTCCCGAAATCAGAGGCTTTGCAATATATTTTCCAAATTTAATTTTTAAATTGCAGTTTTTTGCAAGAACAGCAAAACATATTCCACATGAGATGAACTGACAAGCGATTGAGCTTATCGCCGCACCATAGATATTTACTGAAGGTATTCTTATGAGCAGAACATTTAAAATGATTTTTGCAATACAACCAAACAGCAAGCTTATAGCCGGCACATAAACTTTGCCTATTCCTTGAAGCGAGCCTGTCATAGTTTGAGCCAAGGCGGCAAATATCAGTGATACAGACACAAGCTGCAAAAGCTCATAGCCTTCTGCGGCACTGAAATAAATAATCTTATAAATCGGTTCAGCAAGAGTTATAAGACCTATTGAGCATGGCAATATAATCAGAATTGAGATAAGCAGCGAATAATTGATTTTTGAAGCCGCCTCCTTATAATCCTTAACCGCAAGCGCTCCGGCAACAGATGGAACAAGAACAGTTGCAAATGCAAAATTAACTGCAAGCGGCATATTGTACAGAATATCACTTTTTGACAGAAGTCCTGAAAGACGCGCGATTTCCTTAGTCATTTGCTCCGTGGTGGGGTTTAGAATTGCGGTTACAGAACCGTGTGCAGGAATCAGTGAATTAAATGCAATTTCAATACCGCGGCTTACTGTAGCGGTATCAATAACACGATTAACGGCTGTGATGATTGAGCCCAGTGAAATAGGAACGCTTAACATAAGAATGCTTTTCATTAAGCTGCGTTTGGATAGCGATAAAGTTTCTCCATGTGAGTTGTTTATACTGTTGTAAATATCACTCTTTCTCTTATAGTAAAAATACATAAGGTAGAGCAAGCTCAGCACAGTTGCCACAGATGTGGCAAAATTTGCCCATGAAGCCATAATTTCCGGTGCAAGACCTACTGACATATATACAAAAACAATAGTAAGCGTACACTTAAAAAGCTGCTCCAGTACCTGTGAATTGCTTGTGGCACGCATATTTTTCATACCTGTAAAATAGCCTCGTATTACAGATGAAACGCATACAAAAAATAAAGACGGAGCAAGCGCTCGCATAACATATTGCGAGCCGTCAATTTTAATTAAATATTTAGCAAATATATCAGCTCCGAAGAACAAGACACAAGTGGTTGCAATACCTATAACCGAAAACAAAAGCAATGCGGTTTTAAATATTTTGTGGGCACCCTTATAGTCGTCTAACGCCACTCTTTCCGAAACCATCTTTGAAATAGCGTTGGGAATTCCGACCGATGAAATAGCAAGCAGTAATGTATAAATTTGGAAGCCTACATTATAAAATCCCAAACCTTCATCGCCAAATCCATCTATATTGGTAATAACTATTCTATAGACCATTCCGAATATCTTTACAATTAACTGCGACATAAGAATAACAGCAACATTATTCATAAATGAACGGCTGTTCTCTTTTTTGGTATTATTCATTGTATCTCTCCTAAAATTTTTTTCTATTAGAATATTATAAAACTAAAACAATATATAATCAAGTATTGTTACAAAAAATTAATGCATTGTTATAAAAATTGTTATTTTCACTTGACTAAGCACAATATATGGGGTAAAATATATAATATATGTGAAACATTTAGGAGGAATTTACGACAATGGATACAATGAGTGGATTAAAACGCACACATTACTGCAACGATGTTGACGGAATAGACAATGTGGTTGTTGTAGGCGGTTATGTACAAAAGGTAAGAGATTTAGGTAATCTTATTTTTATAGATTTGCGTGACAGAACAGGTATTGTTCAGCTTGCTTTCGATGATGGGACAGCACGCGAGATTTTTGAAAAAGCATCGTCATGTCATGCCGAATATGTACTTATGGCAAAGGGTGTGGTTCGTGAACGAGAAAGTAAAAATTCGGCAATAAAGACAGGTAATATAGAAATTTATGTAGATGATTTGAGAATTCTTGCGAAGGCACAGACTCCGCCTTTTGAAATTGTTGATAATACAAATGTTAATGAAGAGCTGCGTTTAAAGTACAGATATCTTGATTTAAGAAGAAAGACACTTCAGGACAATCTCATTATGAGAAGTAAAATTGCAAAGGTTGCGCGTGATTATTATTATGAAAACGGTTTTATTGAGATTGAAACTCCGATGATGATTAAATCAACGCCTGAGGGCGCGCGTGACTATATCGTGCCTTCGAGAGTGCATCATGGTAATTTTTATGCGCTACCGCAGTCGCCGCAGATTTATAAGCAGCTTTTGATGATTGCGGGTTATGACAGATATATTCAGCTTGCACGCTGTTTCAGAGATGAGGACTTGCGTGCAGACCGTCAGCCGGAATTTACACAGATTGACCTTGAAATGTCGTTTGTTGATGTTGAAGATGTGTTGGAAATGAATGAAGGCTTTGTAAAGCGTTTATTTAAAGAAATACTTAATGTCGATATACCTACACCTCTTCCAAGACTTACTTATAAAGAAGCTATGGAAAGATACGGTTCTGATAAGCCTGATACACGCTTCGGAATGGAAATTCAGGATATATCTGATTTAGTGGCAAACAGCGGATTTGGAGTTTTCTCGTCAGCAATTGAGTCGGGAGGTTCTGTAAGGGCAATAGTAGCCAAGAGCGCAGCGTCGGTTCTTACAAGAAAGGAAATTGATAAGCTTACAGAATATGTGCGCGGAATAGGCGCGAAGGGCTTGGCATTTGTGCGTTGGGTAGATGATGCTCCTTCATGCGGGTTTGCAAAGTTTCTGGCAGAAGGTGAGCTTGATAATATTTTATCGCGTCTTGATGCAAAAAAAGGTGATGTGGTTCTTATAGTAGCAGATAAGAATAAGGTTACTCTTCCTGTTTTAGGAGCGTTAAGACTAAAGGTTGCAAAGCAGCTTGATATTATTCCTGATGGCTATAACTTCTTATGGATTACAGAATTTCCGTTTTTCGAGTATGACGAGGAAACAGATTCATGGCTTGCGATGCATCATCCGTTTACTATGCCTATGGACGAATGTATACAGTATCTTGACAGCGATCCCGGTAAAGTAATTGCAAAAGCATATGATCTTGTGTTAAATGGAACAGAGCTTTCAAGCGGCTCAATAAGAATTACGGATTATGAGCTTCAGCAGAAAATGTTCCAGGCTCTTGGTCTTACTGATGAAGAGATTGAAGCAAAATTCGGATTTCTTGTTGAAGCATATAAATACGGCGCAGCGCCGCACGGTGGTATGGGAATTGGACTTGACAGATTGGCTATGCTTATGTGCGGTACGGATAGCTTAAGAGATGTTACCGCTTTCCCGAAGGTTCAGAATGCTTCTGAGCTTATGTCCGGGGCGCCGGGTACGGTTGATGAGGAACAATTAAAGGAACTGGCAATCAGTATTATTCCCGATAAAAATGAAAATTAATATTTTATTCACAGATATTTAATATGGATGTGGTATAATACAGGAGTCGGGGAGTTTCGGCTCCTGTATTTGCATACAAGACGGCCTTGATAATCTTAACCAAGAGGAGAGTTTCTGATGATTAAATTTAACAGGAATATAATAATCATTATGTCAGCTGTTTTCATATTTCTTGCAATTATATGTATAATTGCTTTGCGTGGTAAATTATCTGTGAATGATAGTTTACTGTCTGATACTGAGCCGTTATATATGATTTATTCAGAGGATACGTACAACCTGTCGTCCGTATCTGTAGAATACAGTAATGTAACGATAACTGCTTATAATAATGGAAACAGCGAGTGGTCTATAGATGCTGTAAATGACGATATTGATAAATCAAAGGCTTATACCTTGGCAAGCACCGTTTCAACTATTATTTCTAAAAATAAAATAGAAGAAAATCCGAAAGATTTATCTAAATATGGTTTAGATACACCATCTGTCACTGTAATTATAACAGAAAACAACGGAACTCAAAAAAAATTATATATCGGAAATAAGTCATCGGAAACGGATGAGTATTACATGATGCTTGATGGCGACAATTCAGTTTATACTCTTTATAATTACAAATATGAAACCTTAACGCAGCCATTGAGCTATTACAGTGATTTTAATCGTTTTAAAATAGAGGTTGATGATATTACAGAAATCAATATAGAGCACAGCGGAGAATGTATAAATCTGCGAGCTGCAAAAACATCGCCCCAAATAGCCGATAAGGAATGGGAGATTACAGAACCATATAAAAACAGAGCAAACAGTGAATATATAGAACTCAATATCTTATCGTCATTAAAAGAGTTAAACTTAAACGAGCCTGTTTTGCAGGAGGGGGATTATGGTTTTGATGCTCCTGTCGCAAAAGTGACATTAACCGTAAGACCGTATAACAATACTACGGGTAAGTATGGAAATGAATATAAGGAGATATTGGTTATCGGCAAGGTTTCTGGAGAAACAGCGTATGTGCGATATAAAGACAAGGTTTATCAGGTTGAAAATGACCAAGTGGCATTTGCTGAAGTGTCAGCGTTTGATATTTTAAATAAACTTCAGGCACTTACAGATATAAGTCTGCTAAAAAGTATTACCTTAATATCTGATAATAGAAACGACAAAATAGAGATAACAGACAGCGGAGAAGATATGTCATTTAGACTTAACGGCAAAGAGGCTGATTATATACTGACTAAAAATATGTATCAGTCAATGGTTTCACTTGCTGTAGATGATATATATCACGGTGAGAGTTTGGGTGATGCAATTCTTTGCTTCGAATTTGAGGGGATAAAAAAATCCGATAATGTTAAGATAGAATTTAGAGAAATAAATGATTCAAGCTGTGCTCTTTTGAGAAACGGGCAGGCAGAATTTACAATACAAAAATATAAATTAGACAATTTTAATGAGGCTTGGTCGGGCTATATTGAGGCTGCGGCAGGAAAGGAAGGAACAAATGAGTAATTTATGGAGCAAGGAAATACCGTACTATAATTCTGAAATTGATTTCACCCCCGGGATAACATCGTACAAAGCGGAATCAAAAGGGGCTGTTATTGTTTTCCCCGGAGGCGGATACGCTATGAAAGCAGAACATGAAGGAAAAATAATAGGAGAGTGGTTTCAGTCTATCGGAATTACCGCTTTTGTGGTAGACTATCGTGTAGCACCTTATAAGCATCCGGCTCAGATAAGCGATGCAATGCGCGCAGTGAAATATGTAAGATACCACGCGGCTTCATATGGTATTGATAAAAACAAAATTGCTGTAATGGGATTTAGCGCCGGCGGTCATTTAGCAGGAAGTGTTTCTGTACATTATAATAAAAATATGTACAATCCTACGGATGAGATTGATAAGGAAAGCTGTCGCCCGGACGCATCAATTTTATGCTATCCGGTAATTGATATGTTTGAATACAGACATGATGGTTCACGTCAAAATCTAATTGGACAAAAAGCGTTATATTCAGATAAAGAGCTTATGTCACTGTACAAGCACGTTACGGAGGATACTCCTCAGGCATTTTTATGGCACACTTCATCAGATCAGTCCGTGCCTGTTGAGAATTCATTGCTGTATGCCGATGCGTTAAGCAAGGTTAATGTTCCGTATGAAATGCACATCTATCCCATGGGACATCATGGCTTAGGATTGGCGCATGAGCTGCCTCATGTGGCGCAGTGGACTGTTTCTTTGGAAAACTGGCTTGAAGTCATTGATTGGAAATAAACACTCTGCTATACTTGCCGATATTTATTTTGCATTATTTAACATCTTGTCTGCCTGCAATTAAGGTGTTAAATTTTAATTACTATTTGCAGACAGAACGGTCATGGTGAATTTTATGGTATATGTAGCTGCAAATTGCGTCAATAAAATAATTAAACTTGCTTTAGACGGTATTCTTGAGGAGGTATGCGGTATTTTAAGCGGGAAGAAAATAGCCGACGATATATATATTACTGAAATTTATCCGGTTGAAAATGTGAAACATTCAGAAAAATCATTTTTTATGAATATAAGCGAGCAGTTTTCAGCCTCTAAAGATATGCGTTCTAAAGGACTTATTCTCCTTGGTAATTTTCATTCGCACCCTAAAAATACCGCAATTCCATCCGAAACGGATATGAAATTTGCTTACAGTAACGATGCGATATATTTAATAATATCTCTGCTGAACAGAAGAAAGCCGGATATAAAAGTATATAAAATTATAAATAATACGTACATTGAAGAAGAGTTGTTATTGATATAACAGAAAATATTCGGAGGATTTTATATGGCAATTTCAAAAAAACAGGAGGAAAGATATTCGCGGCACATAATGCTTAATGAGATAGGGAGGTCGGGACAAGAAAAACTTCTCGAAAGCCGTGTGCTTGTTATCGGTGCAGGAGGGTTGGGTTCATCAGTGCTAATGTATCTTGCCGCAGCCGGAATAGGTACAATAGGTATTGCTGATGCGGATAAGGTTGATTCATCAAATTTACAGCGTCAGATAATTCATAGCGAGCGAGATATAAACAAAGCAAAGGTTATATCTGCCAAGGAAACAATAAATGCTATGAATCATGATGTTAAGGTGAATATATATGAAGAATTTATACATTCCGGAAATATTATTGATTTGGTTAAAGAATATGATTTTATAGTTGATGCAACGGATAATTTTCCATCGAAGTTTCTTATAAATGACGCATGTGTAATTTCGCAGAAACCTTTTTCTCATGCCGGGATAATGAGCTTTCAGGGACAGCTTATGACGTATGTGCCCGGTCATGGCCCTTGTTACAGATGCATTTTTAAAAATCCTCCTCCGAAAGAGGAAACACTTCATTTAAGCCGCGTAGGGATAATAGGCGCAATGTGTGGAGTTATAGGCAGTATGCAGGCAATGGAGGCTGTAAAATATTTAGTTGACGCCGGAAGTTTGCTTACAGGCAGTTTGCTAACATATGATGCTTTAAAAATGGAATTCAGGAAGATAAAGCTTCCGGAAAAAGTAACTGAATGTCCTGTGTGCGGCGAAAATGCTAAAATAAAAACTGTTCGACAGCTACTTGTAAATAATAATAAAAAAAATATTATTTTATATTGAAAAATTTATATAAATATGATATAATATTTTTAATTATATTAGTGAAATTTTACTTTGAAAAGCGAGGGAAGGAAATGAAAACATTTAACACTTCAGATATTCCGAGGACTGACAGAATTCAATATCTTATAGATAATTTGTATGCTAAATTGCCGGAAATAGAAGTAGATCGTGCTGTTCTGCTTACAGAGAGCTACAAAGCAACTGAAGGACAGCCTATTGTCAGACGCCGTGCGTTAGCATTTAAGAATATTTTGGAGAATATACCAATAACAATTCGTGACCGTGAACTTATTGTCGGCAGCGCTACAAAAGCTCCGAGAAGCTGTCAGGTATTCCCTGAATATTCCTATGAGTGGCTCGAGGCTGAGTTGGACACTGTAGAATTTCGTGAAGCAGATCCTTTCCATATTTCAGAGGAGAATAAGCAGGTTTTAAGAAATATATATCCTTACTGGAAGGGGAAAACTACAAGTGAGCTTGCAACGTCGTACATGGCTCCTGAAGCAATTCTTGCAATTGATCACAATATGTTTACTCCGGGTAATTATTTTTATAATGGTGTAGGTCATTTAACTGTTGATTATGGCAAGGTTATTAAAATAGGCTATAAAGGATATATCGCTGAAATTGAAAAGGCACTGTCAGAATGTAATGTTTATGATGCTGATTACGCAAAGCGCCATGAATTTTTAGAGGCGGCGTTAATATCATGCAAGGCTGCAATTACTTATGCTCGTCGTTACGCTGAGTTGGCATATGATATGGCACAAAAATGCGGTGATCCTGAAAGAAAACAAGAATTATTGATAATAGCAAAAAATTGTGCTATTGTTCCGGAAAATGGTGCGTCTAATTTTTATGAGGCGTGTCAGTCTTTCTGGTTCATTCAGATGCTTATTCAGATGGAAGCGAGCGGACATTCAATTTCTCCGGGACGTTTTGACCAATATATGTATCCATATTATGAGAATGATATTAAAAACGGAACGATTACAAGAGAGTTTGCTCAAGAGCTTATGGATTGTATCTGGGTTAAGCTTAATGATTTGAACAAAGTGCGTGATGCTGCTTCTGCTGAAGGGTTTGCAGGCTACAGCTTATTCCAGAATTTATGTGCCGGAGGTCAGACTGAAGATGGCAGAGATGCAACAAATGATCTTTCGTTTATGTGTATTCAGGCTT
Source organism: Clostridia bacterium (assembly GCA_022768695.1). GTDB lineage: Bacteria > Bacillota > Clostridia > UBA1381 > UBA1381 > JALEPO01. The sequence continues at coordinate 6,035 of JALEPO010000010.1, read as the reverse complement.
CGATGCACACACTACTGCCTGCACCGTCATTTTCAGTAAGAATTTGGAACGGCACCCCAAATGAATTTTTAGTTAAATGCGCAGAATTAACACGCACAGGTGTAGGATTACCGGCATATTACAATGATGAGGTAATTATTCCTTCGCTTATGAATCGTGGCATTTCACTTGAAGAGGCAAGAGGATATAATATTATTGGCTGTGTTGAACCGCAGGTTCCTCATAAGACTGACGGCTGGCATGATGCGGCATTCTTCAATATGTGCCGTCCTCTTGAATTGGTATTTTCAAACGGTATAGATAAGGGCGTTCAGGTGGGCTTGCAAACTGGTGATGTTCTTCAGATGAAAACCTTTGATGAATTTTATGATGCATATAAAGCGCAGACAAAGTATATGATTCGCCTTATGGTTAATGCGGATAATGCTATTGATATAGCTCACGGCGAACTTTGTCCTCTGCCGTTTGTATCATGCATGGTTGAAGATTGTATCTCGCGCGGTAAGTCAATGCAGGAGGGCGGAGCGCACTATAATTTTACAGGCCCTCAGGGATTTGGTATTGCTAATATGACAGACGCATTATATGCTATAAAAACTCTTGTATTTGAAAAGAGGCTTGTTTCAATGGCAGATTTTAAGGATGCGCTCATACATAATTTCGGAAAAGGTCTTACACCGAAGGCTGCAAAGGCAGCTACTCAAGAAGTTGTTAATAATATTGTAGCACTCGGAAAACCTGTTACAAAAGAACAAATTAGTGATATTTGCAGAATGTTCCTTTCAGGCACTGCATCACAAACTGATGCGGCAAGATACGATAAGCTTTTAGAAATGATAGATGAGTTGCCTAAATACGGCAATGATGTAGAAGAGATAGACCTGTTTGCGCGCGATGTTGCATATGTATATACAAAAGAGCTGCAAAATTATAAAAATCCAAGAGGGGGTATTTTCCATGCCGGTTTATATCCTGTATCGGCAAATGTTCCCCTTGGCGAACAGACGGGTGCAACTCCTGACGGCAGATTGGCAAACACACCTATCGCCGACGGTGTTGGTCCTCGCGGCGGCTCTGATAAATTAGGACCGACAGCAGCAGCAAATTCAGTAGCTAAGCTTGATCATGCTATTGCTTCAAACGGTACTTTATATAATCAGAAATTTCATCCATCTGCTTTGAGTGGTATGGAAGGATTGCAGAATTTTGCTTCATATATAAGAGCATTCTTTGATCAGAAGGGTATGCATATGCAGTTTAATGTTGTAAGCAAAGAAACTCTGCTTGATGCTCAAAAACATCCTGAAAACTATAAGTCACTTGTAGTGCGTGTTGCGGGTTACAGTGCATTATTTACTACATTGTCACGTTCGCTTCAGGATGATATTATTAACAGAACAGAGCAGACATTTGGTTGTTGATATAAAGAGGAGTAGACATTTTGGAGAATTATTATCTGGCGCAAGGAAGGATTTTTGATATACAAAAATATTCTATACACGACGGACCGGGAATACGCACAATTATATTTTTAAAGGGCTGTGCTCTTAGGTGCAGATGGTGCTGTAATCCTGAATCACAGAGCTTTGATATACAAACAATGCTGTTTGAAGGCCGTGAAAAGATTATGGGACAGGACGTGACTGTTGCTGATTTGATTCCTATTATAAAACAGGATGTTTTCTATTATAACAGGAGCGGCGGCGGAGTAACATTATCAGGCGGTGAATCCCTATTGCAGCCTAATTTTGCACCGCATCTGCTTCACGCGTGTAAGGATTTAGGAATAAATACCGCAATCGAAACGACCGGCTTTGCTAAATGGGAGATAATCGAAAAGTATCTTCCATACCTTGATTATGTGCTTATGGATATTAAGCATATGAATTCCGATAAACATAGAGAATTTACAACTCAGCCTAATGAATTGATAATAGAAAATGCCCGAAAAATTGCCGAATCGGGTATGGTTAATCTTACAATTCGTGTACCGGTTATTCCTACGTTCAATCATACGCCTGAAGAAATACGAGCAATATCTGAATTTGCAGCATCACTTCCGGGAGTGGAGAGATTGCATTTGTTGCCGTATCACAGACTTGGGCAGGGCAAATATGAAGGACTCGGACGCGAATACTCAATGAGTCATATCGAGCTAATGTCAAACGATTATATGAAGCGTTTACTTGAGGTGGCTAAACGTTCGGGATTAAAATGCCAAATTGGCGGATAAGGAGATTACTTTGGAAATAGTAAAAATGCAGAAATGCCATATTGCAGACGTTGAAAGAATGGCAAAGGTATTTTATTATGGAGATGCAGTCTGTCATGAAATACCCTGGGAAAATATTAAAGCTACTATTAGCGAAGCAATATCCGATTCTGATTTTTTGGATGGATATGTTTTTGAGGTAGATGGCGAAACGGCAGGCTTTGGATTTATAACAAAATATTATGAATCTGAATGTGGCGGGGTATGCGTACAGATTATAGATTTATACATTGATATGAAATTCCGAAAACAGGGCATTGCAAAAAAGTATTTTGAGTTTGTGTTCAATAAATACAGTTATGCAAAGCGATTCAGACTTGAGGTTGTAGAGGATAATTACCCTGCTGTTAATTTATATAAGAGTATGGGGTTTGAAAAACTTCCATATATGCAAATGATAAAGGAATGATTGTTGCTTGTTAAAGTATACATTAAAAAATTATTGAATAATAATTACCCGCAGCCATATATGAAAATGGTTGACGGGTAATTTTATTATATAAATTTTGCTAAAAATAATTCAATCAATGATTTGGTTATTGACTTTCCAAATAATAACTGTATAATAAAATTAAGTTGCAAATAATATCAGGAGGGATCTTATCTATGGAACTATCACGTCCACCTATGGGTTGGAATAGCTGGGATTGTTTTGGTGCGAGTGTTACCGAAGAAGAGGTTATTGAAAATGCCTTATATATTGCAAAAAATTTAAAAAAGTACGGTTGGGAATATGTTGTGGTTGACATACAATGGTTTGAACCCGCAGCAAAAAGCAATGAATATAATGAAGGCGCAGAGCTGGTGATGGATAAATATTCACGTCTTATGCCGGCAGTGAATCGTTTCCCGTCGGCGATTGACGGACAGGGATTTAAGCCGCTTGCGGATTATATACATAGTCTTGGTTTGAAATTCGGTATTCATATTTTAAGAGGAATACCTCGTCAGGCAGTTCGTGATAAGACAGCTATTATGGGAACTGATATGACCGCGGATAAGATTGCGGCTGTAAATTCTGTATGTGAATGGAACCACGATATGTACGGAGTTGACTGCACACAAAAAGAAGGACAACTCTATTATGACTCGTTGTTTAAACTGTATGCCGAGTGGGGAGTGGACTTTGTTAAAGTAGACGATATTTCGCGACCATATCACAAAGAGGAAATTGAAGCGGTCGCGCAGGCAATAAAGAACAGTGGACGCGACATGGTGCTTAGTCTGTCACCGGGAAATACGCCGCTTGCAGAGGCGGAGCACGTTCGTAAATATGCAAATATGTGGCGTATGAGTGATGATTTCTGGGATAACTGGGATGCGGTTATGGAAATGTTTGATTTATGCCGAGATTGGGCAGAGTATACAGGTAACGGTGCGTATGCCGATTGCGATATGCTTCCGTTAGGTAAAATTGGTATCCGTTCAGCAGGCGGTGCAAGGGATACAAACTTTACATATGACGAAGCAAAAACCGTTATGAGTCTTTGGTCGCTTATGGGTTCGCCGCTTATGTTCGGCGGACATCTCCCTGAAACGGATCAGAAAACCATAGATCTTATTACAAATGAAGATATAATTAAAATGTGCATGGAATCGCATAATCCGAAGGAGATTTCCAATAAATCCGGCATAAGAATTTTTACATCAGAGCCGGGATATATAGGTATATTCAATGTAAGCGAAAATACCATTGAATATACTCCTGAAAAAGACGGAATAGATATGTGGACAGGCAAGGCTGTCTGCAAAGCCTCAATTCCACCTCATGGTGTATTAATGATACAATGTGCAAAATAAAGATATTTACTTTATATCACGATTAAATAATAAGGGAGAGAGATACATGAAAAAGAAGCTTATTGCAATGATAATAGTCATTGTATGTGTTATAACAGTTTCCGCTACGGTAATGGCGTCAGACAATGCTGTATATACATTCAGCGGTGTAAACTGCGTAACGGACGGTTCGCCCAATGACGTTACAAACGCACAGCTTACGGACAAAATAACAGTAACAACCTCGGGTGATATGAACAGAAAATATGCGGCTGTCACTGATTTGAAGCATAACAATGAGGTGGGAACATACCCGATTGGCGACAAATTTAAGGTGAGCGGCTCGTACATATATCTGGGAACTGCTTCGGTAAACGATAACAGCATAATTACGCTTAATGTGCCGAAAATTGAAAAGGGCAGCAAGGTGACACTTACCTTTGCAAAGCCTACCGTAACGAATAATGGCTCAACGCTCCGCAATACGGGCGACCCGTACGCGTATTTTAAAATTGGTGACCGTTATATCTCGATTAACGGCGATAATTTTGACACATGGCGCACCGAGTCGGTTGTAATAGGCGAGAATACGGAATCAATCGAATTTCACTGTGACAAGTGGGGCGCAGTTGCTATAAGCAAAATTGAAATATCAGACGGTGACGGCAAACCGCTTCACAATTTGAATATCACATCAACGCAATATGCCAATCTTAAAGTAAACGGAATAAAATTCTGCGCTGATGAAAACGGAAATATAACAATCCCGTCATATCCGCAAAACGAATATGTAACAATTATTGCCGAAAAAGACGGCTATAAAACTGCCGAAACGGCAACTACAATCGCAGATGCTGATGCGAATGTCAATATCCCGCTTGAATGTGAAACGGACGCGGTATATTATGAGTCGGATTTTGGAAATACTGCGGGAACGCTTGCTCTTGACGGCGAATTTAAGATAGGAAACGGCATTGACGCAAAGGAAGTCACAAGAATATCCGCAAATGTGACATTTACGGAGGACGGCTCTCTTGCGGTTAATACAGACAGCGGCAAGGCATCTGAAATTAAATATAACAGTGACGGTATCTATATCGGTGATGATAAAATAACGTCAAAGGATAACATGGAATTTACGCTGACCTTTGATAAGGAAAACAACATCGCGGCAATATCCCAGAACGGCGTGTCATTCAAGACTGAAAATGCGCAGACTGCCTTTGATGTGATTAAATCAATTTCCGGACAGAATGTAACGCTTGAATATATCGGCGTGTCATACCCCGACACATCAAAGATAACAATAGAAGGTCCCGATAAGGTTTCATCACTTGCAAATGACATGGTTTTTGTTAGTTATGCCGTTGAACCGGAATATCATATACCCGGTACAGGAGTAGAGTGCTATGTTTCAGGAGTTGACGGAGTGTCAATGGATAAGTACGGCACATTGACAATTAGCGAAAATGTCTCGGGGAAGGTCACAATTTGTGCGGAATATAACGGCGCGAAAGCATATAAGGACGTTGAAATTGTCGCAAATCCGAAAATTGCCGAATGGCAGCATGAGGGCAAAACGCTTAATCTTCATTCCTCGGAGAAATTTACTATATACAATGTAAAGGATGAATACGGAAACAGACTTGACTATGACTATTCCGTTGATGATGTACAATATACACATTCTGTATACCTTAAGGATTTCAAATCCTCCGATGAAGGCGTAATAAAAATTGACCAAAACGGCATAATGACAGCAGTAGGCAAAGGCAAGGCGACAATTACCGCCAATGCCTACACAGGCGCAGACAATATCATATCAGTGGACTACATCGTTGACTGTTTTGCCATTGACGGAATAACGGAAAACGATATTTCATATACGACAGGAAAGCTTACAGAAAATGAAAACATTATTTCATACAAAATAACATATTCTGACGGCACGTCAGAGGATATAAAGGAAACACAAATTCCGGCT
>JALEPO010000196.1 GCA_022768695.1 Clostridia bacterium | reverse complement strand
TGGAGCCGCTGTCGGTGCTTCTGTCGGAGCCTCTGTTGGTGCTTCTGTCGGAGCCTCTGTTGGTGCTTCTGTCGGAGCCGTTGTTGGTGCTTCTGTCGGAGCCGTTGTTGGTGCCTCTGTTGGAGCCGCTGTCGGTGCTTCTGTTGCTGCCGGAGCCGCATATGTAACTGTGATACCTTTCCAATAACCACCGCTTGGATTACCTACAACGATTTCGCATGTACCGTCAGCTGTAATTGTTTCCTGCTGATCGCTACCTGTTTTGCTTACACCATTAATTGTGTAAACACCATCACTGCCCATGATCGTGTTTACCTTTACAACTGAGCCGGCTGTAACTGCAACTGACATCTTTGTACCGGTATTAACCTGTGCCCAGTCATTCCAGCCTTTATTATTGAACTTACCGTTTGTAGTATCAATATCAAGCTTAACGTCTACATTTGTACCGTCAACTACAGCCTGACCTACAATAAATATATTGGCACCCTGAACTTCAAATTCAGGAGCACCGTTCTTTTTCTGAAAGTCGAATGTAACTTCACCCACAGGAGCCTTTGTATTCGCTGTGAATACCGGTGTCAAAGTAATATTTTCATTCAATGTAACTTCTGAACCAACTGTATATTCATTTGTACCGTCAGTCCAAGCTGTTAGTGTAAAACCTTCCTTATAAAGAGTTCTGTTTGCAGGCATTGTTGTTTTTGTACCTGTTGCTACGGTCTGAGCTGCAGGCGCTGTACCTGTCGCACCTGATTCGCCCACAGTAAATGTTGCTGTACGAACGTCAACAACTGTAACCACACAAGTGTCACTGTATACAGTGCCACCAACAGTTACCTTTGCAGTAATTGTTGATTCACCCACTGCAACACCTGTAACAACACCATTATCAACTGTTGCAACTGTTGGCTCAGATGATGTCCATTCAACCTCTGCATCACCCTTGTTGATAATCTTTGCATTGAGTGTAACTGTTGAACCCTTGTTTACTGTTGCTGTTGCTTTTTCCATTTCAACAGAAGGCTCGTTTGTGAACTCAACCTTTAGAAGATTGCCAGTGAAACCACATGCATATAGGTAATATTCATGACCTTCTACCACGTCAAATACAGCGTCAATTACGCCGCCACCTTCAATTTCTTTTGAATATGTTGCTCTGGTATTAGTTGTATTATCCCACAGGTTTATACCTCTGTTACCTCCAGACCCACTCACATATACCTTAAGCGTACCGCTTTTCTTTGCTGTAAGCTTGAAAGCAGTTTTACCACTCTCGACATTTGTTGAATCCCATGTTTCTACATGTGCACTGATATCACTCTTAATTCTGAATGGAACTGTGAAGCCATTGATAGCAGTAGCTGCATCACCTAATGCTGTACCTATGGCAACTCCATAGATGTTTTCAAGTTTCCATACATCGTTCTCCTCAATTACACCTGCTGCTAATGTACCGGTTGCTGCCGGTGCATATGCATGAGTTACAACAGATGATTCCCCAGCCATTGTAACTACTGATGTTTCAACATCTGTGGTTTCGTTTTCTGCATTTGCCGGAATCACAAATCCAGTAAATGCGGAAGCTGTTATTGCCAAGGCTGTTACCAATGACAATAATTTTCTTTTCTTGTTCATGTGTAATCTCTCCCTCTTTTATTTTTTACGGTTTTTACCGCAGAATATTACA
>JALEPO010000168.1 GCA_022768695.1 Clostridia bacterium | reverse complement strand
TCCCCACAGGTCCATAACAGGCGCAACCGTAATATCAAACGCGCCGCCTGTTCTGTCGGAAATTGAAAGCGCGGTGCGTATAACATCTGCCGTTTCAGCGGAAATGTCAGCAGATTTATTTTTGTTAATCTTGTAAATATCACTGTTTTCATTTCCTCTGTCGAACAGCGTGTCTATGCGTCGGATTTCCGCTTTGGCTTCTGACAGTGCCTCGTCATTTTCGGAATAGATTTTTAAATCCATAACAGTATCCATTGCAAAAATGTTGTCCGTATATTCCGTCATGTTATTCTGGGAGCAGCCGCACATCATAAGGCATATTAAAATATTTGCGGCAAAAAATATTTTACGCATTATTTCAATCCTCCAAGAGCTTTGTCATAATATCTGTTTTTCGCAGATGCTTTAAGGTTATCTGCGCTGTTAAGCCTGTAAAAAAACCGGTTACAATCGCCGAAATTATAAGAACCGGCAGATACCATATAATCTGAAAAGTTTCCATAATAAAGCACGCAATTATTATCTGACCTATATTGTGTCCTATTGCGCCGAAAACACTTACTACCCACATTCTGTTTTCTTTTATAAATAAAGACATTACACTCATAAATAAAAAACAGATAATACCGCCCGAAATGCTGTACATAAACCCTGTGAAATTTCCGGCGAATATGCTGCTCAAAACAATTCTTAATACAAGAATAATAAACGACTCCCTGCGTCCAAGCATATACAGAGCCATTAAATTAATAACATTTGCAAGTCCTAATTTAATTCCGGGAATGGGAGCAATAGGGGGAAGCTGTGCTTCGATTGCAAATATAATCAACGCTAAGCATAAAAGTATCGACATTAAGGTTAATTTTCTTGTTTTCATTTCACAATTCCTCCTGCTACAGCGTCCAATTCGCTGCTGTCGTCTGTAATCACAACTGACAGCTTATTCGGAAGACATACGACAGGCAGTATGCCGTTTGCTATAAAGCCCTGATTAACGCATATCTTATCGGGACAGCTTGCGTGAACAATGCCGATTTTTCCGTATTCTACACGGACAGTATTATATCCGCCATCGGGGGATATAACTTCAAATTCATACGGCTCGGGAACATTCTGCAAATCCACAGTGCGGATAACTTCTCCGTTTTGGATAATCTCGGCGTTTTTTGCGGCTTTTGACGAATTGTTATGAAGAAGTATCACAAGCGCGCATATAACAATAACGAGAAAAAACACGAGCGCCCATTTTAAATTTTTTTTAAACTCAGTCATATTTCTGTTCCTTTATTGACTATGCTGACTATATGCGGTGTGTATTTGCGCCTGATTTTTCTGTCAACGCGTATAATTACTATAAACGCAACAGCCATAAATAAAAATCCTATAATAATGCCAAGAGCCTCGCTGTTAAAGACTGCATAGCCTGCAAAGTACCCGATAATCAGTATAATAAGCGGTACAATATACACCAAAAACGCTGCACCAAGCACCTTGCCATCTGCCATATCAATTATAACCGTATCGCCAATCTCTGCGTTTATGTCGTTTATCGCGTAAACCTTTGCCGTCCTTCCGGGGCAAAGACCGCATGAAGCGCAGTTTTCGCCGCAGGACGATGAACGCGTAATTTCCACTTCTGCGGCAGAAAGCTTTTCATCTGTGTTTGGATGGGATAAGTCAGTTGAGTTATAGGCTTTTACATCTGCTCTTTTTATGGCACAGCGCGTGTCCTTTACAATTCCTGTTTGCTGCATATTTTTCTCCTTAAATAAGTTTTTGTTTTAGGCAATTGTAAAACTAAGTTTTACAATTGAACCTGTCTGAGGATGGTTTGAAAAGTTCCAACTTATTACAAAAACTGATTGTCGAAACTTTTCAAACCGCCCAAAACGCATAACAATTGACGCGTTTTGGATTACTAATCGGGGATAAGCTCCCCGATACCCCTCAAAACAAGGGTGCAATTGTAAAATTCTTTGAATTTTACAATTGGCTATAAGTTTTTGTTTGCATAATAAACGAAAATTAAAACGTTTTTCGCATATTTATTTGATATTATATATTAACATTATAAAATTTTCAAGTAAAATGTTGAAAAATGGTAATGCGTGTGTTATAATGACAAATAATTATCAATCTTTGATGCGAAGGCATGAATGACAACAGTAAAGGAAGGTATAAACATGGCGGCAACATTTAAAGGCGGCTTTCACATAAGGGACTATAAGGAGCTGACAAAGGATATTACTGCTTCAGCTTTGCCGGATTGTGATATGCACATTTTTCCTATGCGTCAGCACATAGGAGCACCGTTACAAGCACTTGTTGAAATAGGAGATAAGGTGACCGTAGGACAGAAAATCGCAGACAGTACAGAGTTTGTTTCAGCACCTGTACATTCATCGGTTTCGGGAACAGTTACGGATATAAAACCGTATTTCCACGATTCGGGAACAATGGTGGAGGCAATATTTGTTGAAAATGATAAGCAGTACACTGTATCGGATGAGATTTGTCCGAAGGATTATGAAAGCATGACTAAGGAGGAAATACTGTCCGTTATCCGCGAGGCGGGTATAGTAGGAATGGGCGGCGCAGGCTTCCCGACTCATATTAAGCTTAGTCCGAAAACGAAGGTGGATTATATCATTGTAAACGGCGCGGAGTGTGAGCCGTATATCACAGCTGACCACAGATATATGCTTGAAAATACTGATGATATTATATATGGTCTGAAGGTGGCTATGAAGGCTCTGGGACTTAGTGATGGTCATATCGGAGTTGAGCTGAACAAGAAAAACGGTATTGAAGCACTTAAAAATTCAAGTGAATTTAACAGTCATATACATATTATCGCGCTTAAGACAAAGTATCCGCAAGGCGCGGAAAAGCAGCTTATAAAGGCGGTA
>JALEPO010000156.1 GCA_022768695.1 Clostridia bacterium | reverse complement strand
GGCATATATTACAATTAAAATTGCAATAATAGAGCACAATACAATAAGTAAATATTTTAAAAATTTGTTGTTTTTTAAGGAATTTAATTTTTTTTCTTGCTCCTTGGGCTGAGAAAATTCCGGTAAATCAACATCAGCTATATTTTCTAATTCTTCTTCCGTAGGAAGCGGAAGATCAATGTCTGCACCAAAGTCATCCTCATCTGAAAAATCATCATTTTCGTAGCTGTCATCAATATTTTCCGGCGTATCTGACGAGGCAGTATCATTATCCGAAGCATTTGCCGCGGCTTCATCGTCAGATTGGATTGAAGCCTCCGGGGAAGCGTTTTCCTCATCGGAAAGTATTTCATTATTTATATTATCTTTATCACTCATATTATACCATCCTTATTTTATAATAAAAAATTTTAATTATCAGCCTGTCAACCTTCTGTTTGCAGGCGATAAGGAAACCTTTATTTTGAATTAAATTGCTTAAATTGTGAGCAATTATCTATATTGTAAAAAAACGTCTGAAATCATCAATATAATCGGAATATACTCTCATGAAGTCAACAAAATGCTTGTTTTTTAGAAGTAAATTAAATGACCTTTCAACATTTCTTATAAACTTGCTGTCAAAATCGTCAAGAAAGAAATGCTTTGCGAGAGGGCAAATGCCCTTTGCTCTCGGATCAATAATTATTTCCAATTTATTGTCCTTGTTCAGATAAGGAGTGAGCGGAAAAATCCGGCATGCGAGAGGACGCTGATACCTGTCACAGCTTCCACTGCACATTGCAATTTCAGTATTATATTTTTTTCCGTTGTGAACATATGTTAAATCTGAATTTTCAATCCTAATCCATTCGGGATTAAGGAGCTTGTAAACAGAGCTTTCGCCCGGAAAGAGAAACATACCGCTGTCATCCCCTTTGCAGCAGCATTTTCCACATAGCTGACCGCAGTCTGCGGGGATAGGTGTAATATCGTCGAATAATCTGTATAATTGTAAATAAATATATGCGGTGTTCATAATTACCTCTCAATATAAATATATAGTATTATATATAACATTTTATCATATTTGCAATTCAAAAACAATATGTAAATTTTTTTTCTACAGTATATGAATTTTTTGTCAAATGGAATACTGTATTTTATCAAAAATGCACAACGGCAGTAATTTTTTTTACATAATTGTAATATTCATTTAATACAAAATGGGTACAATAGGATTTGACAAAACAACACCTATAGTTGTATAATGTAATATGAATTATTATAGCTAAATTAAGATATACTCAGTTTTATAACTAAAATGGATATGCTTAATTTTTTTCGGCGGGAATTTTATCTTTAGCCGAAAGCACTGAATGATGGGGAAATGCCCCTATTGAACTACTATATATGGAAGGGTAGAAGAATATGCCAAAGAAAAAACAGGATTACGGAAATGACAGTATTACAAGTCTGAAGGGCGCTGACAGAGTAAGAAAGCGTCCGGCGGTTATTTTCGGATCGGACGGTCTTGAGGGCTGTCAGCATTCATTTTTTGAAATATTATCAAATTCAATAGACGAGGCCCGTGAAGGCTACGGAAGTCTTATAGAGGTTACTCGTTACATGGATAAATCTATCGAGGTACATGACCACGGCAGGGGAATACCTCTTGATTATAATGAAAAGGAAGGCAGATTTAATTGGGAGCTTGTATTCTGTGAGCTTTATGCCGGCGGTAAATATGATAATAATACCGGCGGTATGTATGAATACAGTCTTGGACTTAACGGTCTGGGCGCGTGCGCAACGCAGTACAGCAGTGAATATATGGATGTTACTGTTATACGCGATAAAACTAAATACACGCTTCACTTTGAAAAGGGTGAAAATATTGGCGGTCTTACAAAGGAGCCTACACGGAATATTCAGACAGGTTCAATACAGCGTTGGAAGCCTGACAAGGAAGTTTTTACTGATATTAACATTCCTCTTGAATTTTTTCAGGATGTTTTGAATAAGCAGGCAATGGTAAATGCCGGAATAAAGTTTATTCTGTATAATGAAACAGAAACCGGAATGGAAATGTTTGAATATTTCTATGAAAACGGAATTGTTGATTACCTAAAGGAAACAGTAGGCGAGGAGGGCTTTACTACTGTTGAAACATGGGAATGTGAGAGAACAGGACGCGACCGTGAGGATAAGGATGATTACCGTATGAAGATGCAGATTGCATTTTGCTTCTCAAACAAGGTAAATCTGATTGAATATTATCATAATTCAAGTTATCTTGAGCATGGCGGCTCGCCTGACAAGGCTGTGAAAAATGCCTTTGTTTTTGCCATAGACAAGTATTTAAAGCAGAATAACAAATACAATAAAAATGAGCAGAAGATTAACTTTAATGATGTGGCAGACTGTCTGGCGCTTGTTATAAATTCATTTTCAACTCAGACAAGCTATGAAAATCAGACTAAAAAAGCAATAAACAATAAATTTATTCAGGACGCTATGACAGAGTTCCTTCGTCATCAGCTTGAAATATATCTGATTGAGAATAAGGCTGATGCGGAAAAAATTGCTAATCAGGTGCTTGTGAATAAAAGGAGCCGTGAGAATGCCGAAAAGGCAAGGATAGATATAAAGAAAAAGCTTACAGGCTCAATGGATGTTACAAACCGTGTTGAAAAGTTTGTTGACTGCCGCAGTAAGGATGTTACAAAGCGAGAGGTATATATAGTTGAGGGTGACTCGGCGCTTGGCTCATGTAAGCTTGCGCGTGACGCTTCGTTTCAGGCGATTATGCCGATACGCGGTAAGATTTTGAACTGCTTAAAGGTTGATTATCCGAGAATTTTCAAAAGCGATATAATAACGGATTTAATAAGAGTTCTCGGCTGCGGAGTTGAGATAAAGACAAAGAATAACCGTGGTATTGATAGCTTCAGTCTTGATAATCTGCGATGGGATAAGGTTATAATATGTACTGATGCCGACGTTGACGGATTTCATATCCGAACACTTGTGCTTACTATGCTTTACCGCCTTACTCCAACGCTTATAGAGGCAGGAAAGGTGTATATAGCCGAAACACCTTTATATGAGATAGGAATAACAAAAGGAAAGCGTAAGGGTGAAAGATTTTTCGCCTACACCGACGGCGAAAAGGAAGATATTCTTGAAAAATTAAGAAGTGAGGGACTTTCAAAGGAAAAGGACGAATATGACATTAAACGCTCAAAGGGTCTGGGTGAGAATGAGCCGGATATGATGAGCCTTACAACAATGCATCCTGCTACAAGAAGGCTGATACGCGTAACGCCGGAGAGCGTGGAGCGTACGGCGGCAATGTTTGATGTTCTGCTTGGTGACAATATTCAGGGCAGAAAGGATTTTATTGCGGATAACGGGGCAATGTATATGGAAATGCTCGACCTATCTTAAAATATTGAAAGGGATAAAATAATGGCAAGGAAGAAGAAACAGGAAGAAGAACAGATAATAGAATATGCTCCGGTTATTGAGCAGCCTATTACGGAAACGCTTGTGAGCAATTATATGCCTCACGCGATGAGTGTAATAATTTCTCGCGCGATTCCTGAGATTGACGGTTTGAAGCCGGCTCACAGAAAGCTGTTATACACCATGTATAAAATGGGACTGCTGGGCGGCAAAATGACAAAATCTGCAAATGTTGTAGGTCAGACGATGAAGCTTAATCCGCATGGCGATGCTGCGATTTACGAAACAATGGTGCGTCTGACTCGCGGCAACGAATCACTTTTGCATCCGCTTGTGGAGTCGCAGGGTAATTTCGGTAAGCAGTATTCAAGAGATATGGCTTATGCTGCCTCGCGTTACACTGAGGTGCGTCTTGAGCCTATCTGTCAGGAGCTTTTTGGAGATATTAATAAAAATACAGTTGAATTTGTGGATAACTATGACGGCGAAATGAAGGAACCTACGCTTTTGCCGGTCGCTTTCCCGAATATTATTGTAAATCCTAATCAGGGTATTGCGGTAGGCATGGCAAGCAATATATGCTCATTTAATCTTCGTGAGGTATGCGAGGCTACTATAGCATATATGAAGGATGAAAATGCGGATATAATAGAAATTATGCCGGCACCGGATTTTCCGCTGGGAGCAGAGCTGATTTACAATAAGGAAGAAATGCAGCGTATTTATGATACGGGAAGGGGAAGCTTCCGACTTCGCGCAAAATATATTTACGACAAATCAAATAACTGCATTGAAATTCTTGAAATTCCATACACAACAACCTGTGAAGCAATTATAGGAAAAATTATGGAATTGATAAAGGCGAATAAGCTTAAGGAAATTTCGGACGCCAGAGATGAAACCGGTCTTGACGGCTTTAAAATAACGCTTGATTTAAAGCGCGGAACAGATCCTGACACGCTTATGACGAAGCTTTATAAGCTGACACCGCTTGAGGACAGCTTCAGCTGCAACTTCAATATTCTTATAAATGCGCATCCTATGGTGCTTGGAATAAAGGAAATTCTAAAGCATTGGATAGATTTCAGAATGGGCTGTATCAAAAACAGTATTAAATACGACATTGAGAAAAAGAGCGAGAAGCTTCATTTGCTCACAGGTCTGAAAAAGATTTTGCTTGATATAGATAAGGCTATTTCAATAATACGTCATACAGAGCTTGAACAGGATGTTGTGCCGAATTTGATGGATGGCTTTGATATTGATAAAATTCAGGCGGAATACATTGCGGAAATTAAGCTTCGTAATTTGAATAAGGAATATATTTTAAACAGAACGTCCGAAATTGAAAAGCTTATGGAGGAGCTTGAGGAGCTTAACCGTATATTGGGCAGCGATAAGGAAATCAAAAAGCTTATTTCAAAGCAGCTTACCCAGATTGCCAAGAAGTACGGCAAGGAAAGAAGAACTCAGCTTATAAGCGGTGAGGATTTACAAGTATATAATGAGAATGATGTAATAGAGGATTATCCTGTTACAGTATTCTTTACAAAAGAAAATTACCTTAAAAAGATTTCTGCTGTATCGCTGCGCTCAAGCTCGGCTGAGCATAAGCTGAAGGAGGATGACATCATTCTTCAGACGATTGAAACTACAAATAAGTCGGAGCTGCTATTCTTTACGAACAAGTCCACTGTATATAAAATTAAAACGTATGATATATCTGACGGAAAGGTTAGTACAATCGGAGAGTATCTTCCGGGAATTTTGGGACTTGAAGAAGATGAAAAAATATTGTATACTGTAGTTACTGTTGATTACGGGGGTATGATGCTGTTTACATTTGAAAACGGTAAAATAGCCAAGGTTGAGCTTAATAACTACGCAACCAAAACAAATCGTAAAAAGCTTGTAGGCGCATACAGTGATAAAGCTCCTATATGCGATATACGGCTTATTAATGAGGACATAGACATAGTTTTGATGTCGGACAATAATAGAATATTGTGTCTGAACACAGATAAAATTCCGCTTAAAGCCACGAAGAGCACACAGGGAGTTCAGGCTCTTACACTGCGTAAAAAGGGCGCTAAGCTGATTAAGGTGCTTGCAGTGTCGGAATGTGATATTGATAATCCGGAAAAATACAAAACAAAAAATATACCGGCAGCAGGAAGCATATTAAAATCAGAGGATACACAGATTAGTCTGATTGATTAATTTTTTGTAATTATGTGATTTTTATGTATGACGAAAGCTGTTGTAATTAAAAGAGAGAGGCAGGTGCAGATTAATGTTGACAAATGAAGAGAGAAAAACACTGGAGGCACATTTCTGTAATGAAGCGGAGGATTTATATAAACCGTTTCCGCGGGAAACATTTAAAAAATACGGTGTTAAAAGAGGATTAAGAAATGATGACGGAACGGGTGTTATGGCAGGTCTTACATCTGTAGGTGCGGTTGTCGGATATTATATTGATGACGGTGAGAAAATCCCTATGGAGGGACATTTGCGCTACCGCGGATATGATATTACCGACCTTGTGCGTAACTGTGAGGAGGAAAATCGTTTTGGCTTTGAGGAGGTTGCGTATCTTCTTTTATTCGGTCATCTTCCTACAAAGAAAAAGCTAAACGATTTTTCGCGTCTTATCGGAAATATGAGAAAGCTTCCGGACGGATTTGCTGAGGACATGATATTGAAGGCGCCGAGTACAAATATAATGAACAAAATGGCAAGAAGTGTTCTTGCAGCTTATTCGTATGATTCAAACCCAGACGAGATAAGCGCAGGAAATATACTGCGTCAGTCTATAGAGCTTATCGCGCGTCTGCCGGTTATGGCAGCGTATGGTTATCAGGCAAAGAGTCATTATCATGACGGAAACAGTCTGTATCTTCATTCTCCGCAGCCGAGCTTATCAACTGCTGAAAATCTGCTGTATATGCTTCGTCCCGATAATAAATACACGCGTGAGGAGGCTGAAATGCTTGATGTGTTGTTAATGATACATGCAGAGCATGGCGGCGGAAACAATTCGGCATTTACCACTCGTGTTGTCTCCTCGTCGGATACCGATACATATTCGGCAATAGCCGCAGCTATAGGTTCTCTGAAAGGTCCTAAGCACGGCGGCGCGAATGCAAAGGTTATGGGAATGATGGAGGATATAAAATCTCATGTCAAGAACTGGGAGGACAAGAATGAGGTAAGCGAGTATCTGGCGAAGATATTAAGAAAAGAGGCATTTGACGGTGCAGGACTGATTTACGGTATGGGTCATGCAATCTATACCTACAGCGACCCAAGATGTATTTTATTAAAGGAAAGAGCGTCAAGGCTGGCGGAAAAAAATCCGGAATTTTTGAGTGAGTTTAATCTTTATAAGCTTGTTGAGGAGCTTACACCGGAGGTTTTTGCAAAAGTAAAGAACAATTCAAAGGTAATGTGTGCTAATGTTGATATGTATTCGGGATTTGTATATAAAATGCTGGGAATACCGGAGGATATGTATACGCCGTTGTTTGCAATGTCGCGTATAGTCGGCTGGTGCGCGCACAGACTTGAGGAAACTCTCGGCAGCTCAAGAATTATAAGACCGGCATACAAATCTATTGTGCACAGTATGGAGTATATAAAAATAGAGGACAGATAAAGGAGTTTAATCAGTATTAGACTCACAATACGGCTAAGAAAGGCGGACTTGCATGGATAAGGTTAATATACTTGGAGTAAATGTGGATATGGTCAATATTTCACAGGCGGTTGACGTTATAATGGATTTTTTCAATGAGGATAAGCTTCATTCGGTATTTACGCCAAATTCTGAAATTATAATGCGCGCATATAAGGATGAGGAGTTTTGTAAGCTTTTGAACAATGCGTCACTTCTTACTGCTGACGGAATAGGTGTGGTATACGCTTCAAAAATTTTAAAAAAGCCTATTTCTGAGCGCGCGGCAGGGTATGATATTGCTTGCAAGGTGCTCGAAAAGATAAACTATACAGATCATAAGCTTTTTCTTTTCGGCGGCAAGCCGGGAGTGGCAGAGGAAGCGAAGGAGAATTTACTAAAAAAATATCCGGCGCTTAATATTGTCGGCATACGAAACGGTTACTTTAAAGCAGAGGAAGAGGAAGCGATTGTTGAGGAAATAAACAATTCCGGAGCAGATATTGTTTTTGTATGCTTAGGAGCGCCCAAGCAGGAACAATGGATTGACCGTCATAAGGATAAATTAAAGGTCAGGGTGGCAATGGGAATTGGCGGAAGTCTTGATGTATTTGCGGGAAGAGCAGAGCGTGCACCTGAATTTTTCTGCAAAACAGGTCTTGAATGGTTCTACAGACTATGCAAGGAACCGTGGAGAATAGGCAGAATGATGGAGCTTCCTAAATTTGGTATGACTGTTATAGCAAAGGGCAGAAAATACAAACAGGATTAATTTATGAAAGGCTGTGAATTTATTGGGTAAGCTTATTGTCATAGACGGCGTTGACGCAAGCGGTAAGGAAACACAAACAAGGCTTTTAAAGGAAAGACTTGTATCTGAGGGAAAAAAGGTGAGGACTGTTTCTTTTCCGGCATATGAAAATCCTTCGTCAACTCTTGTTCGTATGTATCTTAACGGCGAGCTGGGAACAAATCCGGATGATGTAAATGCATATGCGGCATCAAGCTTTTTTGCGGCTGACAGATATGTGACGTACAGGCAGGACTGGAAAAAGGATTATGATGACTGTGATACTGTAATTCTTGCAGATCGATATGTTTCATCAAATATGATTCATCAGGCGGGGAAAATCAAGTCTGAGTCCGAGAAGTCGGATTTTATGGATTGGCTTAATGATTTTGAATACAATAAATACGGCTTGCCGAAGCCGGATATAACGCTGTTTCTTGATATGCCTGTGGAATGTGGTCAAAGGCTTATGAGAGAACGCGCTAATAAAATTGACGGCAGCGATACAAAAGATATTCATGAAAGCAACACTGATTATTTATACGAAAGCTACAACACAGCTGTAAGAGCTGCTGAAAAATACGGATGGCACCGTATCAGCTGCGCAATTGAAGGCCGTATAAGAACGGTGGAGGAAATCAATAATGAAATTTTTGATATTGTCATGGGGGTATTAGAATGAAAAAATTTATTATTTCGACATTACTGTGTGCAACTGCGGTATTTGGGGCATCGGCATATGCTGATGGAATCGGAATACAGCTTGACGGAAACAAGCTTGAATGTGATGTTCCGCCTAAAAATATAAATGACCGTGTTCTTGTGCCTGTTCGTGCGATTTTTGAAGCACTTGGCGCAGAGGTTGACTGGAACGGTGACAGCAGAACAGTGTTTGCTGTAAGAAACGGCGAATACATAAAGATGAAAATTGACGAAAATGTTATAGAAACAGGAATTATAAATTCTGATGGAAGTCCTGTGTTCGGAGAGAATATCACAATAGATGTTCCGGCGCAGATTATAGATGACCGTACGCTTGTGCCGGTAAGGGCTGTGTCTGAAACGCTGCACGCAAATGTTGACTGGGACGGCGGCAATCAGACTGTCATTATAAATAATCCGCCAAATACAAATGAGTGGATTTATTATGCGTCCGAGCATGATTACGGAAAGCTTTACGCAATCAGGGAAAACGGCTTGAGCAGAAGAAAAATTTCTGATAAAAGCGTTTATGATATTAAGTTTTATAATGGTTGGATATATTATATTTCAAAAGCTGATAATATGATGTACCGTACAGACGGTGAAACAGAACAGCTTGTGACAGATACGCCTGTTTATCCGGTATGCTTTGAGGATAATTATGTATATTATATGGAGAGAACGCCGACATTGCCTGAAAATACAGGGGTGTTGTCAAGAGTTTCACTGGATACGCTTAAAAAGCAGATCTTAACATCTGTAGCGATAAGATATGCCGAGAAGCACGGTAACTATATATTTTATAATGAATTTAATGACGACAGGCTTTATTCGCGGACGCTTGACGGCTCTGAGGTGAATACGCTCAGCTTCAATGAGGAAATTACGTTATATCCGTTTAACTGCTATTTTACCGATGATTTTGTTTTTGTTGAAAACACGGCATGGTACAGTAATATTTTCAGACTTACACCTGATGGCAGTCATGTTGCAGAGTTAAATTCAACCAATTCAACTATATGTCAGAATCAGCAGCGAAATACGGGAAAGATTGTTTATATAAATTCCGATGACGGTCAGAATATATATGCTATGGATATTGACGGTGCGAATAATCATAAGATTGCCGATTTAGATTCAAATTGTTTCTCTGTAAACGTAATGACACAGTGGGGAGATAGAATTTATTATAAAAATACCTTTCGTGATGAGGTGTACTGTGCGGATTTGAGCGGTAATTCCTATGGGAAGTACATAACATATGCACAGGATGTCAAAGCAAAAAGAGGAAAGCTGTTTGCGACATATGAAGGACTTTATGTAGGAGAGCTTGACGGAAGCAATATGCAGGAAATTTTCTGGAGTGATGTCAGTGATTATAAATATTACGGCGATAATGTATATGTAACAGCGGCAGGAACAGGAAAGCTTTATAAGGTGGGGTTTGACGGCTCACAGACTCGTTTAATAAATGAATATATAACCGAATGGGACTGTAACTTTGCTGTAGATGAAAATGCGCAGTAAAAGAATCCGTTTAAGAAAAGAATCCGGCTAAGCGGATTCTTTTTTTTGACGGATGGTATACAAGCTGTAACAATAAATTTGTGAAATTTTTAAACAATTTGTTAAAAAAGTCTGTACAAAATGAAAAAAATATAGTATAATTATATATATATTATGATTAATTTTAATCAAAAAAGAGAGAGGAGAAAGAAAAAATGAACAAATCAAAGAAATTTTTAGCGTTTTTAACAGCGTTGTCGATTTCTGCAAGTTCCTTTGTGGGAGCTGCTACAGCTGTATTTGCGGCTGAAAACAGTATTTCTTATCAAGACGGAACTGTAAGTATTACATATGATGCTGAAAAAGACGCTAAACTTATCGTTGCAAAGTACAATGCAAACAAAACTTTGCAAAGTGTTGAGTCTGCTGATGTAAAGCTTACAAATGGAACGACTCAAGTAAATGCATCAGAGAAAAATCTGACAGTTGACGATGGAGATGTACTCATGGTATGGGATTCATTCACAGGTATGATTCCATTGATGGAGAAGGTGACATATACTGCACCGACACCTACACCGACAGTTGATCCGTATGTCAGACCAGTGGCTGCTACATATATAGATCAGAGTAATCCTGATGCAGAGCATTCAACAGCAACAACATTAAAAACCGGTTACAACAAAATTTCAAACAATACAGTTGGATTTGCTAACACGGGTTGGGGTGTAAACTATGCGACGCTGATTAAGTTTGATTTGAATGATCAACTTGAAAACGGTGAATCTGTTACAAAAGCTGTTCTTTCATATAAAGCAACGGCAGACGCTGCAAGAGGCAGAAATCATATAATAGGTTCAACAACGAAGAAAGATTGGGATGCAACAGTTACATATGAAGGTCTTGACTCATCAATTCCGTTTGCTCAGATAGGTGATGCACACGCAATAAACAAAGGTACAACGGTAACGATCACTCAAGATATAACAGATTATGCAAAGACTCAGACGGATAATATTCTTGCCCTTTGCGTAATAGATACATCTGCGGGAGGTTCTGATATTAACAAGAGCTCAATTGTGCTTGAAATTGAAAAGATGAATCCGGATAGTCAAGTGAAAGTTACATATGTTGTAGAGGACACTTCAACGGATGAAATTGTAAAGAAGGGTGAAAAGCCTGTAAGCGTGCCTAATCCGACAAAGAAAGGTTATATCTTTAACGGATGGAAGGTAGGAGATACAGACACAGTTCTGACGTCAGTGCAGGTGGCTGATACGGTATTTGATGTAAATACTGTTCTTACTGCTCAGTTTACATTAGACACTGAATACGTTCAGAGTATTGCGTCTGTTGATTTTATAGACACAGAGGGCAAGACTATTGCGCCGAGAAATGTTAAAGCAATGTCATACCCGACTGAGGCTGACACTGTTTCGTATGAACCTTATGAAATTAAGGTAACAAGTGATATCGGTAATGATATTACAGATGACTGTACAATTACATGGACAGCTGTGGGCGGCGGCGGAATTGATGCAGGCTACTTCCAGTTTGTAGAGAAGAAAGATGAGGATTCAGCTGACACGGTAGTATCTTCAAAGAGATATGCAAGGCTCAGACAGGGTGGTGAATCCTGGTTTGGTTATATCAAGGCTGATGTTACATACAATCCTCCGAATTCAGATGATGAAACAAAGAATACAACAGGCAGCGCACAGATTCCGTGTGCAGCTGTTAATGGAGGAAAGGCTGCAAATCAGATTATACCGGCGGCAGGTTATCCTGAAAGCATGGATTACTATGTTGACGAATTGTTGGGCTATCAGTGTACGTCAGGTATCTATACAGACGGATATGATCCTGTCCTTAATAACTGGTCTATCACAGGTTCAAACGGTACAAGAGATTTGCTTCTTGTAAAAGAAGGCGATAAGAAAGCGATTAAGATTACTAACACAGGCGGTCCGTGGGGACCTGCGGGCAACTCAACTTTGGGTGTATACGCATTCCCGGCACAGACAGCGCAGTATGTGCTTGAAACCGTTATTATGTTTGAAGGTGACGGTGCGAGACTTGGCGTTTGGGATAAAACACCTAACAACGCTAAACCGTCTGCGGAATGGTCTGTTTCATATTCAGGCGGTGCGATTAACGTTGGCGATGCAAAAATAAGCGGTGTCGATGCGAAAACATGGTATAAGCTTGTTATTACAAGTGATCCGACAAACGACATTTATTCTGTATATGTATATGATATGGAAGGTAATTTGGTAGGAACACCTGTTGAGGGAGCGCAGGGAGCTGACATAACTCCGAAGTTCTTATGTGTAGATGGCGGATTCCCTGTATATATTAACAGCTTAAAGGCATATACACCGTCAGTAGACAGTGTTCAAATAACATCTGATACAGATGTGGTAAGAGTTCCTGAAAATGATACAGATGTTGAACAGGTTTCACTATCTGCAAACTGTAAGACAGCAGACGGAATTAAGCTGACAGGAGCAGTTGATTGGAGTCTGGCACAGGAATATCAGGGTGTAACACTTGAAAAGGGTGTCCAGACAGCCGTATTAAAGGTTCAGAAGGGTGCTGCCGGCACAGTGCAGGTGAACGCAACTATGGGCGGCAAGTCTGCTACAAAGACAATTACATTAACAAATTCATCGAATGTTGTATCATTTAAGCAAAGCAAAACGTCAATAACGATTCCGTTTGAAAATGAAGAAAATGCAACAGCAGTATTTAAGGCTGACACAATAACTTCTGAAAGTCCTGAGGGAATTAATGATGCTTCAATAACATACTCATTCCTTGACAAGACAGGTGCGGCAGAATTGGCTACTTTGCCTAACGGAATAACAAGCAATGTTGAAAACGGAACGCTTACACTTACAGTAGCACCGGGAGCAACACCGGCAGTATTCTATGTAAAGGCAACAAACAGCGAAGGCTTGTCAACAAAGACACAGGTTAATGTCCACGGTCTGAGCTATCAGTTTGGAACAACAGTTGAGGAAGGCTATACTCAGGTAACAGCCGCAACTCTTTATAATGAAACGTTGGGATATGGCTTTGAGTCAACATCAGGTCTTACAGACGCTGAAACTTCAGTAAGCGGCACAGCGGCTTATAAGTTTAAGGCAAATGTTCCTAACGGTAACTATAAGATTACAGTTAATACAACATCGGCAAGCATGAAGTCTGAAATTGTTGATTCTCTTGTATCGTCATCCGTAAAAGGTGTAACAAAGAGCGGTAATGAATTCAACGTGGCTGTATGTGATGGAGTGCTTGACTTGACATTTGATGCGAATTCCACTATAAGCTTGCTTTCAATCGCCCAGATAGCTAAACCGGAACAGAGAGAAAATCCGAAGATATATGCAATAGGTGATTCTACAACACAGAACAGCAATGGTGGAAACCTTTCATGGGGCAGCCATATAGCTAACGGCAGTGTAGAAATACCGGCAGCATTCTCTGGTTTCTCAAATAATGGTAAATCAGGTGCCGATTCAGTATCCTTCTACAACGGAGGTTTAATTGAGGCAGTTCTATTAGACATTCATCCGGGCGACTATGTAAGCGTTAATATGGGTATTAACCATAATCGTGACGGTGCAAATGAATGTGCGGCGTTTGTTCCGCTTTTGAGTAAATACTATATAGAAGCTATTCAGGAGCGCGGTGGTATTCCTGTAATTACTACATCGACACCGATAGGATATAATGCAGATCCGAATAAGGGCTGGACGGAAAGCAATGGTAAGATTATCTGCAACAGAGGTACTGATGCTCATAACGGAGATTTGAGAAAACTTGCTGTACAGTATAATTTGAACATTATTGAGCTTGGTTACTATTTCGAAAGCTATTTCAATGACGAGATTCAAATTGATGGTCAGAAGATAAGTGACGAAGCTGTAGCAGCAGGTACAACAGCTCTTGAATTAGCAAAGAGCTGGTATGGTGACCATAACCACTACAAGCAGCCGCTTGCGGATAAGATTGCTAAATATATGCTTAATTGTTTTGCTCAGATTGAAGGCGGAAGC
>JALEPO010000148.1 GCA_022768695.1 Clostridia bacterium | reverse complement strand
TGAGATGGTTCGTCTTCGCCGGTATTAAATTTGTTTTTCTTCATAAATATTAAAAGTCAAGAGAAAGGAGAGGATTCGATATGATGAAAGGCAGAGAAACAGACATAATTGTAAGAAATATATTCAAAACTAAGGATAGAGAAGTAACAAAAATAAATTTCAATATAATATACGGGAAATATATCAATCACTGTGAAAATAAGTGTTGAATTTGCTGCTTTTATGTGTTAACATAAAAATGATAGGAAACTATTGCTTTACACATAAAAGCGGTTACTGAATAATAAGGAGGTAACCGATAAATGAGAGACTTAGTAGACATATATGTGAGACTGTCGGATGAAGACAGAGATAAGAGGTGTGCAGCAGACGAAAGCGAAAGCATTCAAAATCAGAAGTCTATGCTGATAAATTACTGTATAGAGCAAGGGTGGCAGATACACAACATTTACTGCGATGAGGATTACAGCGGTGCAGACAAGAACAGACCTGCATTTAATCAGATGATTAAGGATTGTGAGGAAAGGAAGGTTGATATTGTTCTTTGCAAGACACAATCAAGATTTTCAAGAGATATGGAGGTCATAGAGCATTATTTACATGGTAAATTCCTTGAATGGAACATACGGTTTGTAAGCATTGTAGATAATGCTGATACAGCCAATAAGGGTAATAAAAAGTCAAGGCAGATTAATGGGCTTGTCAATGAATGGTATCTTGAGGATTTATCAGATAACATCAGGAGAACACTCAGGCATAAAAAGGAAAAAGGTGAATATTGCTGTCCGTATGCTCCTTATGGGTACAAATTAGATCCCGAAGATAAGCATCACTTTATAGTTGATGTTCCTGCTGCAAATGTAGTAAGAAGCATTTTCGAGATGTACAGACAGGGTATGGGATATATACGCATAGCAAAGGTGCTGAATGAAAAGCAAATACCGCCGCCTTGTGTATACAAGGAAATGCAGGGACTGAATTATCGAAATCCTAACGCAGAACGCATAACATCACGGCAATGGAAAGATAATACAATATATTACATACTGCGTCAGGAGGTTTATACGGGGAAGATGGTTCAAGGTAAATCAAAGAATGTTTCATATAAAAATAAAAAGCGAATCAAATTACCTAAAGACCAATGGATAGTAATTCCCGATATGCACGAACCAATCATAGATGAAAATCTGTGGAATGATGTGCATGAGCAGATGAAGAGCAGAATAGGGACCGGCGACAAGCAGTTCAAATGTTCAGATAGTGAAATCAATCCGCTTCGGGGCATAATCTTTTGTAAGGAATGTGGTGCAAGTATGTGGCGAATGAGCTATCAGTGCGCTGACAAACGGTATAAATATTACCGCTGCCGAACTGTTAAGAATAGTGAAGGATTATGCGGTAATGTACACAGTATACGTCAGCTTGACTTAGAGAATTTGATTTTGAGAGAAGCGCAGAGGTTATCAGGTTTTTATTTTGATGAAACGCAGATAAATTTACAGCAAAAACAAAGCAACAGTATTTCGGCAATAGAGGATGAGCAAAAGCAGATTGAAAAAAAATTTTCCAAGCTACAAAACAGCTCGATACAGCTTTATAAGGATAAGCTGAGCGGACTGATAAATGATGATCAGTTTAAGCTACTAAACGATAATTTTAATGAAGAAATTAACAGATATAACGAGAGATTAGAGCTGATTGAAAAAGAGCTTGAACGATTATCGGGAGAAAAACAGTCAAAATTAAGCCGTGAAGCGATTTTATCAAAGTACAAAAATACTGAAAAGCTAACCTTTGAGCTTGTTCACGAACTGATTGAGGGAGTATATGTCGGGGAAATAAATCCCAAAACAAAGGAAAGAGAAATAGAAATACACTGGAAGCTTTAAAGCATAACATGAACGCCCCACATGGTGAGCCTGACGGAGGGGCGGTCGGCAAAAATGGTACTGTAGAAAAAAACATAAACCTTGCTATAGTTATGAAGCTGCGGGATATACTTGAAGAGGAGGGTGTAATTGTAGTTTTGACTCGTGATTCGGACAGTGGTTTACAGGATGCGGATGCTGATACAATACGCAAAATGAAAATATCAGATATGCATAAGCGTTTGGAAATTATAAAAAGAAGCCGGGCTGATTTATTCCTGAGCATACATATGAATTCTTTTGCTGATGCAAAGGTAAACGGTTTGCATATTTTTTATGATAAACAACATTCGGAAATTGAAGAATTAGCAAAAAATATTCAAAGCAGTATTTCAAAAGTGACAAATGCGGAGGTTCATTCCGTAAAAACAGCTGATGAAAAACTATTTTTGATGAAAAATCCGCCGATTCCGGCTATCTTAGCAGAATGTGGTTTTTTATCCAATCCGGAAGAAGAAAAAAAGCTGTCAGATGAAACTTATCAGGCAAAAATAGCGTGGGCAATAGCAGAAGAAATAACAAAATATTATAAAGTACGTTAAAAATTATACAAATTAGTGAAAAAAATATAAAAAAATATGACAAATTTCTATTACTACATTGCGCTAAAGTGAAAATTCTTATTGACTAAACTTACCTAATGGGTGTATAATAGATGATATTAATAAAATATTTGGAGGCTAAAAAAATGAGTAGAGTGTATAACTTTTCAGCCGGACCATCAATGCTTCCTGAGGAAGTATTGAAGAAGGCACAGGATGAGATGCTTGAATATGGCAAAAGCGGTATGTCCGTAATGGAAATGAGTCATCGTTCAAAGGATTACCAGGAGATTATTGACAGTGCTGAAGCGCTTGTAAGAGAACTTATGAATGTTCCTGATAATTATAAGGTAATGTTCCTTCAGGGCGGAGGTTCAACACAGTTTGCAATGGTTCCTCTTAACTTTGCAAACAAAAATAAGAAGGCTGACTATGTTATAACAGGTCAGTGGGCAAAGAAGGCGGCTGCCGAGGCTGAAAGATATATCACAGTAAACAGAGTTGCATCTTCCGCTGATAAGACATTTTCATACATACCAAAGCTTGATAAGTCGACATTCTCAAGCGACGCAGACTATTTCTATATCTGCTACAACAACACAATTTACGGTACACGTTATACACAGCTGCCGGAAACAGATAAGCCGATTATTGCTGATATTTCATCATGTGCAATGTCAGAAGTTATCGACGTAACGAAGTTCGGTATGTTGTTTGCCGGTGCACAGAAGAACCTTGGTCCTGCAGGTGTTACACTTGTTATCGTACGAGAGGATCTTCTTGGTGATGCTATGGACATCACACCGACAATGCTTAACTATCAGACACACGCAGACAACGGTTCGATGTATAACACACCGCCTACATATGGTATTTATGTATTAAAGCTTGTGCTTGAGTGGATCAAGTCAAAGGGCGGTATAGCAGAGCTTCAGAAGATCAACGAAGCAAAGGCTAAGATTCTTTATGATTACCTTGATTCTTCAAAGATGTTTAAGGGTACAGTTGTTCCGGAGGATCGTTCACTTATGAATGCACCGTTTGTAACAGGCAACGAGGAGCTTGACGCTAAATTTGTTGCTGAAGCAAAGGCGGCAGGCTTTGTAAATCTTAAGGGACACAGAACTGTAGGCGGTATGAGAGCAAGTATATACAATGCAATGCCTGTTGAAGGGGTAAAGGCGCTTGTAGAATTTATGAAGAAATTTGAAAGCGAAAATATGTAATATATTGCACCCGAAATATTTCGGGTGTTTTATCTGAGATAAAGGAGATTAATAGAGATGTTTAACGTATTGACACTTAATAAAATAGCTAAGTGCGGTCTTGACCAGCTTGGCGACAACTATTCGATTACAGATGATGCAAATGCAAATGCTGACGGTATCATTCTGAGAAGCTTTAAGATGCACGATATGGAATTGCCTGAAAATCTTAAGGCAGTTGCAAGAGCCGGTGCGGGTACAAACAATATACCTACAGACAAGTGCAGTGAAAAGGGTATAGTAGTATTCAATACACCGGGTGCGAATGCAAATGCGGTTAAGGAGCTTGTTCTTGCGGGTATGCTGCTTGCTTCAAGAGATGTAATCGGCGGTGTTGCATGGGCAAACACACTTACAGGCGATGATGTTGACAAGCAGGTTGAAAAGGGTAAGTCAAACTTTGCAGGCTGTGAAATTAAGGGTAAGACTCTTGGTATAATCGGTCTTGGCGCTATAGGTATTCTTGTTGCTAATGCTGCATATGCGCTTGGCATGGATGTTATCGGATATGACCCATACTTGTCAGTAGATTCGGCATTGAAGCTTTCAAGACATGTAAAGAAAGCCAACAGCCCTGAAGAAGTATATGCGGCTGCTGATTACATAACAATTCATGTTCCGCTTATGGATTCAACAAGAAACACTATAAATGCTGAAACTATTGCAATGATGAAGGATGGTGTTGTAATTCTTAACTTTGCAAGAGGCGGTCTTGTAAACAACGCCGACATCAAGAAGGCTATTGCTGACGGTAAGGTTAAGAAGTATGTTGTAGACTTTGCAGACAGTGAAACTGTAAATCAGCCGGGTATAATAAATATACCGCACCTTGGTGCTTCAACGGAGGAATCAGAGGATAACTGTGCTGTTATGGCTGCTCAGGAATTGGCTGATTATCTTGAAAACGGTAATATCTTAAATTCAGTAAACTTCCCGAACTGCTCACTTCCTGCTGATAACGTAGGCAGAATTACAATCATTCATAAGAATGCGCCTAATGTAATCGCTAAATTTACAGATGCACTTTCAACCGTTAATATTTCGGATATGATTAACAAGTCAAAGGGCGAATACGCTTATACGATTATTAACACAGACCATGAAATTCCTGCTGATTCAGTTGAAAAGCTAAACAGCATGGAGGCTGTTATAAAGGTAAGAGTAATAAAGTAATTTTAAGGGACTGTTGCTTTTAGCGCAGAACGACGCATGGCATAAAACCATACGTCTACGAACAGAACACACCAATAGGAGTACAAAAGTACGCCGTCGGGTGTGTTCTGTCCGTTATGCATCTAAAATCAAGCAGCCCCTATGTGCTTTTTAACGCGACAATCTCTTTTGCTTATTCAAAATAAATATTTCCTTATTGACAGCCGGAATTATATTCTATATAATAGAGATAATATTTACGGAAAGAGAGAGTGTGATATGAAAGCAAACGCACCATTATTTAATGACCCGATACATAACGGTGCCGCAGACCCTGTGGTTATTTATAACGAGGAAACAGGTACTCACTATATGTTCTATACCGGACGCCGAGCCGATGTTGAAGAAGAAGGAGTAAAATGGGTACATGGAACGGATATTGGAATTGCTGAAAGTAAGGATAACGGCAATTCATGGGAATATGTTGGGATATGCAGGGGACTGGAGTATGAGGAAGGCAAGAATACCTATTGGGCGCCGGAAATTATAAGGTATGAAAATCTGTATCATATGTATGTAAGCTATGTTCCGGGAATTCCTGCTGACTGGAATCATCCGAGATATATACTTCATTACACATCAAAAAATCTTATTGACTGGCATTTTGAAAGCAAGCTAAAGCTTTCGTCTGAGAAGGTAATTGACGCCTGTGTGTTTCAAATGCCAAATGGTATATTCAGAATGTGGTATAAGGACGAAAAGGGCGGTTCACATACTTATTATGCAGACAGTGCAGATTTGTACAACTGGGATGTCAAGGGCTGCGCAGCGGATGATGTTCCGCATGAAGGCGCAAACGTGTTTGAGTTTTGCGGTAAATACTGGCTTATAACGGATTGCTGGAATGGTCTTGATGTGTATTATTCCGATGACTTAACAAATTGGACAAAACAGCAGAGCCGTATACTTGACACCGGAGGAACAAGGAAAGATGATGGAGTTATTGCAAACCATGCGGATGTGGTTGTAAGCGGTGATAAAGCGTATATATTTTATTTTACGCATCCTGACAGACAAAAAAATATGCTTGAAAATAATATCGGCAATGAAAAACGCACATCAATTCAGGTAGCGGAGCTTGAGGTTGACGACGGTGTACTTGTATGTGACCGAAATAAAGAAATTGAAGTAAAATTGCGCTAAAGCGCTTACTATGTGGCTGCCGCTTAGGCGTGTTTTAGACCTCGTAGATTTTATATTAAAGCGAATAAGTTACTTCCTTTCAGGTAAGAATTGTATATATAATTTAAGCCTGAGAGGAAGTTTTTTTATTTGGGTATCGGAAAAGATTTACTAAAAGCACATCTTTTATAATCATGCTGTGGGGACTATTTTGTGTACAATAAAATTATTTGGACAATCTGTTTTTTGATTGCGTTTTTATTTTATTTATGATATAATTCGACATATAAATTAATTAAGGGGATGTATATATTATGAAGAAAATTCTTAAAAAGTACACCGAAACAAGTTTAATTATCCGAATTATAATAGGTCTTGTAATCGGTGTTGCACTTGGACTTGCACTGCCTCAGCTGAGTATAATCGGAGTGCTGGGTGATGTATTTGTAGGCGCACTGAAAGCGGTTGCACCGGTGCTTGTATTTGTGTTGGTAATAAGCTCTCTGGCAAATGCGGGAGGCAGAATAGGGAAAAAATTCAGAACGGTTATTATATTGTATATGCTGAGCACTTTCCTTGCCGCATTTGTAGCCGTAATAGCAAGTAAGCTGTTCCCGATAACACTGTCGCTTACACAGGCAGCGGAAACCGAAGCTGCCGCTCCGAACGGAATAGGCGAAGTTCTGAAAACGCTTGTGCTGAACATGGTTTCTAATCCGATAAAATCAATTTCAGAGGCAAATTATATTGGTATATTGACTTGGGCTGTTATATTCGGAATGGCTCTTAAACAGCTTGCTAATGACAGTACAAAAAATGTTCTCCGCAATATTTCCGATGCGGTTACAAAGGCTGTTCAGTGGGTTGTAAATCTTGCTCCTTTTGGAATAATGGGACTTGTTTTTACTTCGGTATCGGAAAACGGAATAGGCATTTTTACAGATTACGGACGCTTGCTGCTTGTTCTTGTAGGCTGTATGCTTGCTGTTGCGCTGATTGTTGATCCGCTTATTGCGGCGGTATGTCTTAAAAGAAATCCATATCCGCTTGTTTTTCGGTGCTTTAAAGAGAGCGGATTGACTGCGTTCTTTACAAGAAGCTCTGCCGCCAATATTCCAATAAATATGGCGTTGTGCGAAAGACTTGGTCTTGACAGGGATGTATATTCGGTTTCAATTCCGCTTGGCGCGACAATAAATATGGATGGCGCTGCTATCACAATAACTGTAATGGCACTTGCCGCTGCTAACACAGTAGGAATTAATGTTGATATACCAACTGCACTTATCTTAAGTGTATTGGCGGCACTTGGTGCCTGCGGTTCATCAGGAGTGGCGGGCGGCTCGCTGCTGCTTATACCTATGGCATGCTCGCTGTTTAATATAAGCAACGATATTGCGATGCAGGTTGTAGGTATTGGATTTATTATCGGGGTAGTGCAGGATTCCTTTGAAACTGCAATTAATTCTTCGGGAGATGTTTTGTTTGCGGCTACCTCTGAATTTATGCAGTGGAAAAAAGAGGGCAGAGAAATTAAATTTTAAAATCCGTGTCTGAAACAATGTACGGGCAAAAAGAAAAGAGAAAAACTCATTTTATAGAGTTTTTCTCTTGTTTTTCACCATGCAATACTTGTATTTCTAATTAGTATCTTTAGGAATATACAGCATTACATGGTGAATTTTTTTGTTGTGAAAAATATTTGCGAAATTTACTCAACAGATGAAGGAGCACCGATTAAAGGATCAATAATAAATGAGCAAGCGTCCGCATCAGCGCCGTCTGATAAGGTAAGAGCACCGTCTTTAACGGTTAAGAAATAACCCTTTTTAGCAACGCTTTCAAATGATGTTCCGCTTCCGTTTATGCCTTTAACTGTCTTGAATGTCATTCGCTTTGCAAGACCGGTATCAAGTGTAGCCTGCTGAGTGAGGATAACACTCGTTCCTTCTGTGCATATATACAGTCCCGGTTTGTTAAATGATTGAATTGAAACATAATTCTCATTTTCCGTGTCAGACTTGCCGGGCATTATCTGCCAGTAGCTGTCAGCAATACTTCCTGCAAGTACATCTGATATTGAACCTGCCAATATCTGCTTTTTAAGCGGATAATCAGCATCACCCGACGGGTTCACAAAATCCTCATGGTATATAAAGCTTTGAGGATTGTTTGATGTAATGAGTTCAACAACCTCTGAGGAACTGATTCCTTTTGATGTTTCCTCAATCGGATCGATTGAGCCGTCCTCGTTAATTGTAAATTCCTCCGCACATACGCTTCTTCTGAAACCGCTGCCCCATGGGAGCGAGCCGTTATGATAGATGAAGTATGTCTTGCCGTTAAAGTCTATAACAGACGGATGATTTGTGTTCGATGTTGCTGTCGGAGGCATTAAAACTCCGCCCCATTCCCAAGGACCGTACATACTGTCTGATGTGGCATAACCCATCTGCTCACGCCAGCCGAATGCGGCAAACAGATAATACTTTCCTGTGTAGTTGCCGTCAGAATCTTTTTGCCTGTAAATCCACGGCGCTTCTGTAAATCCGAGACCGTCAGGGAGATTTGTGAACGTCTGTTGCTTTATATCGTCATTCATTGTGATAGAACCGTCACCGTTAAGGTCTTTTACCGAAGTCATATCCTCATTTAATTCACACACATAGAATATGCCGTTGCCCCATGCAAGGTAGCGGTGTTCAACACCGTCAACCGTTTCAACCCATACAGTCGGGTCAATATCATTCCAGCCGCTTGTTTCTGGTGATGTAAGAGTACCCTTAACAAGCGGAGCGCCGATGTCTGTAAACGGACCTGTAGGGGAGTCTGCTACGGCAACACCGATTGATTGCTTTCCGCTTGAGGTTTTATCCCATGTGCAGAAATACAGGTAGTATTTGTTACCGTATTTGATAGCCTGACTTGCCCATGCGGACGTGTCATCATTTCGCCATGAAACATCTGTTGCTTTCATAACTGCGCCTTTGTATTCCCATGTTTGCATATCTTTTGAAGAATAGCATACCCATTCAGGCATAACGTAGCCATCGCTCGTTGAAGTGTCGTGACCTGCGTACAGATAAACTGTATCGCCTTCAACCATAGCGGCAGGGTCGCCTGCATACATTGTATTGCCGTCAGCGTCAAAGCCTAAAATCGGATTGCCGCTTGTGCTTTTTGAAACTACTGTTGGAGTAGTTTCAACATGGTTTATAATTTTTGTACTCTGTGCAACCGCACTCTTCTTTTTAGCGAAGCTTGCAATAGAATTTTGGTCGGTACCTGTCATGACAATGGCGCTTTCTCTCTTGTCCTTGTCATAGCCTGTCAGAACGAACAGCTTCATTATATCGCCGTTCTTGTAGAATTCATATTTTTCTTCATCACCGTCAGCCTCAAAATTAAGAGTTACGGTGTGGTTGCCGTCATATTCCCATGTGCCGAGGTCGTTGCCAAGCGTGCCGTCAGCCTGCAATATAATCTCTGATGAATGTACAGGCAAGTCACTGCCCTTGTATGCGCCGCTCTTGCTTACATCTGTGACACCTTCAGCAAATATAGTATGACCAACGCTTGATAAATCCCATGTGCCGTAAAGCA
>JALEPO010000120.1 GCA_022768695.1 Clostridia bacterium | reverse complement strand
TTATGAGGCGCCGTAACATTAACTCCTGCAATTCCAAGAGCTCTTATTCCCTCCATTGCCTCTTTTAAATTATCAGGATGTACACACCATGCCGAATATACATAATCATTGCTTATTTTTTCTGAAATAAAATTGTGCATTTTCGGCGAAAATGTATGCTCAATAGGATACCCTATTATCCCTAATTGCTTTGTATGTCCACTTATCTCCAACAAATTTATCAATTCCTTTCAAGCTGTAAGCTTCTGCGCAAATTATATATTATAATAAGTATATCATACTTTTTTTATTTGTAAATACTTTTATGTAAACTTACTTGACCCAATCCTCCCATTCGTAATCCTCAATATTATCCTTCATATAATCCTTTGTAAGCTCCAATGCAAATATCGTATTCAAGCACCACTGAGCTGTAAAATTGGTACTTATCCAGAACATTTCATCAAGTTTTTCATTGTTGAAATAGTTTTTCAGCACTGTCTTATCAAAATTATCCTTCTTATCCTTTCCCGCAAGCGAATGTATCAATACCTGCCAAACCTGATATGCAAGCTTTTCTTTATTATCGTACTTTGCCGCATATGACACTATCGCCGATGCCATATACGGATATACAAAACCAGTTCCCGGAATAAGATTATTGCTTAACTTGCGCTTTTCCTCCGGCGGCAAGAAATAAAATTTGCCGTATTCAATAAGCATATCCTTAAACTCATCATCACCCAGACAGTCCGCTATTTCAAACCAAGTCTGCGGTCCTCCCATACATATAGCCAAATGCGAGCCTCCGGCAGCATTCTCGCCTATGTATCCCAAATGCCCGCTTTCGGGATCATACTCAAAGTTTGAACCTGAAATTAATCTGAGCGGCGCTTTTTTCAAATCATTTATACCTGTTATAATCTTATCTTTGTATTTTGCATCCCCTGTTATTTCCCATTGAGTATACCAATTTGAACAATAGGTTGACCAATCCGGACCGCTTCTTGCATGAGTAGGCATTTTAGCCTCATCTTTATTATAAAAATAACGCAGCGGATCCATATTCAGCGTCGAATAATCTGCATCCTTAACATCATCAAACACATCCTTCATACGCAAATCTCCGCCCATAAGGAAATACAACGCTCTATGATGTCCCGCCATTGCAACACGCGGCTCTTTACAGGAATCACCCCAGTGAATTACATTATGCCTGCTGCCAAGCCCCTTTAATTCACCAAAATGATATGTATCAACATCAGCAGCGTGGCGGCTCATTGCCTCCGCTACAGTAAATATATCCTCACGTCCGGTTCTTAAAAATGCGTACCAAAGCCACAAAGTAGGCACAAGTTCTGTATTCTGCCATGCATATCCTCCAAGATCATATTTCCAGCAATGACGCTGAGCGTCATATGTATGCATGATATCGCCATAGTCGAATAAGCCATACCAATGGCGCTGCTCAATCTCATTCTTATAAAAATCAAATGCCTTGTCCAGCTCATCTTCAAGCCATGCCTTTAACGGTGTGCTTCTGTCAGGCAGACTCCACTCACCCATAACCTTAACATCATGATAATATTCAGGAGCAGCAACAAGTATCGGCGGTTTCTGAACATACTCCGCCAGCGACATAAGTCTTTCATCAGACGGCACCTCATCAAACATAAACAAGGTCATTTCATTTGTGTTTGCAATTCCATACGCTGATGCTCCCACTTCCGGAAAGCCTTCATAATATGTCTGATCATGCGCAACTGTATCGTAGTGTCTGAAATCAATCGCTTCAGCGTCAGGCGGCTGAATCCATGCTGTTACACACGCTTCTTCACCGCTTAATCCATCTGCATAAATTGATGACGGATACTTCTGCCAAAAATCACGCATACATACCGCAATACCATTTTTTTCATCAGCTATATACATAAGTCCCTTTGAACGCTTACCCCAGTTTGCTTTTATAAATGTACATTCCTCATGTCCTGTGCGTTTTTTAACCTCAAAGCTGTCGGGTGAAATTTGCTGTAAGCGGTAGCTGTCCCACTTGGTTACGTTATCGATTTCTTCTCTCGTTACAGGATTGCCGTTTCTTAAATCCACAAGCTCGGCAATATCTATCTTCTCGCCTGCAAGCTGCCTTGAATGTACGGGCTGTATACCAATTGACGGACCTAAACGAGGTCGCCACAGATTAAGTATCTGCATTGACTCATGCATTATGCCGTAATCGCCCGCGATCTTGATACGGCGGTTATAAAGCTCACCCTCCATTTTGCGTTTAAATTCAATTCCTATCCCCTTAATAAAGTCAGTTTTTTCATCGCCGTCAAACAAAAATGTATGCATTATCTGAACATTTTTTTCATTGTAATGCAGTATAAATCTTACTATAAATCTAATGAGCTTGTCACCATTTTCCGCCTTATGTGTACCTGTTATTTTTACTATGGATTTATATGCGCCGACATCCTCAATTTCTGCCGTTGCAACCTCGCCTGAATACGGAATATTCTTTTTAACTTCAATGCCGTCTTCTGTACTTCTTGCTTCCATAAGCAGCTTCAGAGAAACATCTGTATATGGTGTTCTCATTAAAACAGTTCCGCTTTTTGGAAAAGCAGCTTTAAACACTCCGTTATCCACAAAAATCTCATTATCATTTTCTTCAGTGCAAATTCCCGAAACATTAACATTTTCATCCGTCTTTTTGATTTCAACTGTATCCTTATCTATCCTTGCAGTATGGGATGACCACTTAACACTGCCATCCTCCCAATACGCAATAGCCTTAGACTGCACATATCCCTCTGATATACTTGCATCATCCAATCTGAAACTGCCACTGTTAATATCAGTAACCACACCTCGTTTCCACGGAACACCAAAAGTGACATATCCGCCCTTGCTCCTGCCCTCAAGCCAGTGCAATTTAACCTTTTTACTCATTTCAAACACTCCCTATAAGCCATATTTATAATCACTATATCTATATTAACACATTTTACACAATAAAGCAAATAATTATAAAAAAACAGACAAAATATCAGGCAAATCAATTTTGCATATAATATAAAATTTCTCTTTTTACTGAAACTAACATTTACAAAGAGTAATTATTTTTTTGTACAAAATAACTAAATTTAGTTATTTTTTTTGATGAATAGTTAGATTTTTTCTTTTGTTAAAAAAAATCTATAACATTTATTTACTAAATTTTAAATCTATGATAAAATATATGATATATAACAACAAGAAAGGAGTGGTAACAATGCAGAAAAAACTTTTCTCAAACGATATATATAATAAAATACCGTGCGCTCTTGCGGCATTTAAGAATAATTCCACTCTTGATTTGGTATATGCCAACGAATATTATTATTCAAAATTCTCAGACGGTACTGCAAATACGCTTAACATACATACTGACGATAAACAGCTCGTTATTGATTTTATGAAAAAGTACGATGCCGTACATGGTTCCGCTGTCAACTACAGATGTGTCAACCGCGAAGGGAAAACATGCTATATTTGCATGACTGTAATTGAATTTGAAGACGGTATACTGCTTGGCGCTTTATGGGATACAACCCAGCAGCACAACCTTCTTAACCATCTGCAGAGTGAACAGGAAAAATATGCGATTGTGCTTAAATTTTCAAAAAATATTATTTTTGAAAATAATGTTTATGATAATTCTCTTATTTTATATATTCCTTCTCATGAAACAAATAAAATTAATCAGATTAAAATCACAAAAGGAAAAGATACAATCATTAAACGCTCTATATGGAGAACTGACAGAAAATTCTTCATGGCTAATATGTACAATGATAAGGAAGAAAGCCTTTCGGCACGAATGAAGGTGAACAACTCAAAAACATGGAGATGGTATCGCATACACCGCAAATTTGAATATGATTCAGACGGTAAGCTTATTCGTGTTTTTGGTGTGCTTTGTGATATACAGAACGAAAAAGAACACGAAAGAGAAATTCAGAAAAGGCTTGAGCTTGATCCCGAGCTGAATGTATATAACAGAAATGCAGGTGTTGACAAAACAAACGAATATCTGCGTAAAAATTTTCAAAGACGCGACTATGCTCTTCTTGTTATGGATATTGATAACTTTAAAAACATCAATGATACATTTGGGCATCTGTACGGCGACGCAGTTATATCGACAGCAGCCGGCACACTAAAAAAATGCATCGGCAAAGACGATATTGTGGCACGATACGGCGGTGATGAGTTTTTCGTCTTTGTGCAGCAGAAAACAGATGAAGAAATTTACATGATAGCTGATGAAATCTTAAAAAATATCAGCAGATTTCACATGACAGACGTTCAGACACTCAGCTGCAGTATAGGCATAGCTTTAGGTACCTCATTTAAGGATCGGCCGGATTATAGGGCTTTGTTTGAAAAAGCAGATAGGGCATTGTATTATGTTAAAAAACACGGAAAGGCAAATTGGGAAATATACAATGAGGAAAAAATGTCTGACAGCACAGGACATGCTATAGGTTACGAAAAAGAGGAGCTCAATAATACCGAGCTGCTTGAAACAAAGGATGTTATGCAGGCATTCCTTGAGGCATCATCAGGTTCAAAGACAAGCGATGAGGCTATTTACAGGATTATACATTACATTGTCAATAAATTTAATTTTGACTGGCTGCAAATTATGCTTGTAAATTGCGAGGATGACCTTATAACTATAAGATATGAATACTGTAAGGATCCTCACTTCCGTAATAATGCCGGAAAAAGCGGATACTATATTCATTCGGATATAATGAACTTCCGAAGTCACTTTGAGAACAATCCTATTTTTAATGT
Organism: Clostridia bacterium; assembly: GCA_022768695.1. Classification (GTDB taxonomy): domain Bacteria; phylum Bacillota; class Clostridia; order UBA1381; family UBA1381; genus JALEPO01. The sequence continues at coordinate 5,730 of JALEPO010000120.1, read as the reverse complement.
ATCAATAGAGAATACAGCTAATTTTTCTACCAAATTCCAACGTGAATTTGAGAAAAATATGCGTTACTCTGTTTTGTATAATGCAAATCTAACCACGGATAATCATTTTTATATGTTTGTATGTACACGCTTTGACAAGAGTAATCTCTGGAGTGATAAAGACGCTGAAATGCTTAATGAAGCAACAAAAATTCTTACTATGTATGTTTCTCAGTCAGACAGAGAAACAGAGCGTGAGCGTTCATTACAGAATGCCGTATCATATGATAAGACCGGTTTGTATACAATGGCAAAATTTTATATACAAATAGGCAAACTCCGCACACTTGCTATTGAAAGAAACGAATGTGTAGTATTGCTTCACACAGATTTTGAGAATTTTCTGGAATTTAATATCAAATTCGGAGCAAACGAAGGTGATAACCTTCTCCATGAATTTTCTCAATATATCAATGGTAATGAGTTTCCTGACCGCGCTATAACTGCTCATATCGACGGTACTGATATATTCATCAGCGCTCTGAGAATAAATCCGGCTGAACATGATTTTATTAAAAAGATTGACGATAGAAACAAAAAATTCTGTGATATTCAGAACAAAAAGTATCCCGGTGCAAATATTATGATAAAAACAGGTATATATTTTCTAAAACCCGGAGATGAAGGCGGCGAAGGAATCAACTATGCAATAGCCGCAAAAAAAGCTGTTAAAGATTTTACAGAATCATTCTGTGTAATATATGATGACGAATGTCTGAAAAAATTATTATAGAAAAACTTAAATGCACATCTAAGTCCAAACGGCTGTTGATGTGCATTTTTTTATTTTATTGTTTTATTTTTTTTGCTATAACAACAAGTCTTTCATTTGATGTATTATATGAGCAGGTTGAAAGTGTAAGCAGCTTATCTCCATATTCCGCACTTTTTTGATTGCCAAAAATTGAAAGCGACTGTGCTGTTTTTATAAATTCATCAAACTCTTCTACACTTCCCGCATTAATAAATTCATAATACTTAAATTCTTTTTCCGAACCGATCTTAGTTCTGAAAACATACATCACCTCATATTTACTGCGTTCATACAAGGTGTCGAAATAAATTTCGCTATGATTATCATAAAAATCGCGGTTTTCATACTTTGAAAGTCCGGCAAACATACTGCCGTCCTTCATATTATGGGCGTATACTATTATATTATCACTCGGCTTATCCCCTTCACATTGATAATCCATAAACGGCAGCCCGCAATACTGATACTGTTTTTCAAAATTTTTATGAAGATATTCCTCATTGCTCCCCTCGGTGTGCATAACAGGATAATTTATTTTCGTATCAGGAATTTTTATCCACCCTGCCATATCGCTGTTTTTAGCATACAGGTCATAATAGCTCATAAGCATACCGTTTTCCGCGCGAAGCTCTGCCTGAGGCTCTGCCACCTTTTCCGGTGTGTTAGCCTCTACAATTTCCTGAAGCTCTGACAGCTCATTCTGCGCCGTATAGCTGTTGTAAAAATATTTCCCCAAATATATTCCGCAAACGATAAAAATCATCAGACAAATAATCTGTATCACAGTTCCCGTTTTTTTGTTCATCTATTTTATCTCCCATGAAAATAAGTGTCCCGAAATATGCCTCAATAAGAGTCAAAGCCACGTCATTCAACATTTCCACCGTGGATTGTACATAGTCAGAAAAAGTAAGCGACACTCGCCGTTTATAATGACGGAGTGCAGCTTACTTTTAGTTATAAATTTTTAGTTACTTTTTCTTTTCTTGAACTGAATTACAACAATTGCACATATTGCAAGAATACCAACTACAGACAAAACTGCTATCGGAGCGGCATCTCCGGTTTTAGGATTAGTTTTTATCTGCTGTGTATCCTTTGCCTTTGGAGTCGGTGTTGGCTTTGGTGTTGCTGTCGCCTTTGGTGTTGATGTCGCCTTTGGTGTTGCTTTTGATGTTGCCTTTGGTGTTGCCTTTGGTGTAACTGTAGCTCTTACTCTCGGAGTCGTTTTCGGCCTTGCTGTAGGTACCACAGAGTTTTTCGGAACAGTTGCATGAAGCTCTGTATCACCAGATACTGAAACTATCTCTCCTTCTTTAAACATCATAAGATGATAACCCGTTGACTTTGTTGCGGCACTTAAATCAATATTACCAGTCAAATTACCGTCCTCATCATATGTCTCCAGCATACCTTGACCCACAACATAATATCTGCCCGGAACAATATCCTTGCCTACAATATATTCTCCCTTTTTCAGATTATAATCTGTCTGTTTATTATTCTGGGGAACAGTGGTTTTTTCCGGTGTCTGTGTTTGTTTAGGAGAAGCTGTTGCTTTTGCTATGTTCTCCGCAGCCTTAGGTGACGCCGTCGGCATAATGCCTGTTATCTCGGGATTTTGCTCCGCATAAACAGACCATGTCCATCTTGAAGGCAATGCATAGTTTTGTACACTGCTCTTATCAAGCTTATTATCCTCTTGTAAGGAAATTGTATATGTACGGCTATCGGAATAATTTTTACTGTTTGTATTATCCTCATTGTCCTTATTGAACACAGACAAAGGAATATCAAGCTCTGTCACGTCCGCCGGAATATCTTCTGCTGAAAAAATAACCTTTGAGCCTTCATAAACCGTAAGATTATAATATTCAAATGGTGAACATTCTGTATCGTCATAGCTTGATGCAACAGCCGAAACGGTAGATGTATTTACCCTTCTCGGATTATTGGTTGCCTGAACAAGCTTTGTGTTGTCGGCTACAGTGTACTTATCTGAAGCCTCAGATGTCGGCAGTACCGCGTTTGCCAGTGTTTGCTCTGCATTATAAATATTCTGCTTTGATTTTGTTTCATTAGCCGGTATTTCAATAACAAGCATCATATCAACAGGAATAAAAGGATGCACATTGCCGTCAGCAACACGTCCTGTATTGCTCGTAATTGTAATATCCTCTTCCGTAACATTTTTAGCCGATATATTTGTCAGCGACATCAGCTTTGTAAAATCAATCTTTTCCGAATCTTTAAACTGAATCGAGGTTGTTTTATTTGCTGATGATTTTATTGTAATTGTACCCGTTTCACTATATTTTCTTGTGTCATTTGCAGCAAAGACACCCGACACGGAACATATGGCAACCGCCGCAGCCATAAATCCCGATATTAGTTTTTTCATCATAATCTCTCCTTTATATAAACTTAAATACTAACCTTTTTACACAAAATATATTATATCACATTCTGTTTTCTTTGTCACTAACCTTTTAAATATTTTGCTATTTTGGATATTTTTTATAAAAAAACATCTAAAAATTGTACATTTTTTATAATACAAATTTCTGTTAAGTTCCGTAAAAATATGTTATAATATGCTTTAAGCACAAATTGCTGTAATTTCAGTGTATATAAACAGAAAGGACATAATATGAGCAAAGAATTGATGTATGATCAGCTGTCAGACGAACTTCAAAAGAGAATATGTCAGTCCGTTACAGACAAGAATATTCTTAATGATACATCGATACGCCGGGACAGTAACCACGACAAAGCGAATTTATGGCGTCCGGCATATGTAAGAGATGTTGAAAAAATAATGCACAGTCCGTATTATAATCGTTATGCCGATAAAACTCAGGTGTTTTCTCTTTATAAAAACGATGACATATCTCACCGTGCCTATCATGTGCAGCTTGTATCAAGAATTGCGCGAAACATAGGCAGAATGCTTAATCTTGACCTTGATCTGATTGAGGCAATAGCTCTCGGACATGATATAGGTCATACGCCGTTCGGCCATGCCGGCGAACGCTTTTTAAATGAACTGTACTATAATAACACAGGCAGATATTTTAATCACAATGTCCATAGCGTACGCGTGCTTGACAAGATTTTTAATCTGAATATAAGCTTGCAGACTCTTGACGGTATTCTTTGCCATAACGGAGAATTTGAATGTAAGGAATACCGTCCGTCGGTTCTTACCAATTTTGAGGAGTTTGATAAAAAAGTTGAACAATGCTATATAGATAAAAACGCAATCAAAAAGCTTATTCCCTCCACTCTTGAAGGCTGCGTAGTTCGTATATGCGATATTATAGCCTATGTAGGAAAAGACCGTCAGGATGCTGTTAAAACAAATATAATCCCCAGTGAGGATATTTTTAAAGAAAGTCCTATCGGGAAATACAATGCCGTAATTATCAATAATATGATTGTAAATATCGTGGAAAACAGCTACGGAAAGGATTATATTATGCTTGATGATGAGCATTTTCAGGCACTCAGCCAAAGTAAAAGTGATAATTTCACATATATTTATAATAGCGATGCCATGGCTGAAAAATATGATGAAATTATAAAACCAATGTTTCTGAAAATCTATAACCGGCTGCTTGATGATATTATAAACAAAAATAAAAATTCAGTAATATACAAGCATCACATCGACTTTATAAACAAAGCGAATCGTTTTAATGCATCTGATGATTATTCAAATACAGAGCCTAATCAAATTGCGGTCGATTTCATAGCAAGTATGACTGATGATTATTTCATTGATTTATACGAATATCTTTTTGATGAACATAACACGGTTCAATATATTTCGTATTTCAATGATATAAAATAATATTACAGTAACCTGAATTTAATAAGCTTCTTCCCCGTCATTAGCTGAATAACAGAATGATACACCACGTCAGAAAAAAAGGAATTTTTTAGAATTTACAGTTTTTTTTAGAAAATCTCAAAAAACTCTTGAAAATTTTAAATATATGGTGTATAATAATTATAACATTGTTTGTAATGCAATGTTACGTTCATATATAACAGAGCCACCGAAAATATTCGGTGGCTTTGTTGTTTGCATTTTTCTGTTATTGGGCTGCATTTGTGAAGAATACTACAGATAGCCGTTACGCTGTTGCTCTTTATCCTTATAATAAAAATTCCGGCTTATCTGAAGCCGGAATTTTTTATATTTGATTTAGGACAAAGCTGCATCATTCAATGCTTCAGCATTGGATTAAAAAGTAAGCGGCATATACCAACTTACTTTTAGTGATTAATGATTCAGCCTAATCATTTCATCAATGCATTTTTTAGCGTCACGAATTGTATCATCATCCAGCAGAATCTCTTCCCCGCCTTCGCCTTTGACACAATTATATACATCCATCAATGTTGTCAGCTTCATATTTTTACATATCAAGCCTGTTGATAAATAATAAAACTTTTTATCAGGGCATTCATATTGCAAATGCTCAGCAATGCTCTGTTCTGTACCAATAATAAACTCCTTATTGGACGAGCTGTGCGCATACTCCATAATTTCCGAAGTAGAACCGACAAAATCAGCAAGTCTTACCACCTCAGGCACACACTCAGGATGAACAAGAAGCTTTGCCTGAGGATGCGCAGCTCTTGCCTTTTCCACATCGCTTACATTAACAGCGGCATGAACAGGACAGCCGCCATTTAGCAGCTTTATATTTTTTTCCGGCAGCTGCTCTGCAACATATGCACCCAAATTGCAGTCAGGTATAAATAATATATTTTTGTTATCTATATTTTTAACTATTTTAACAGCAGATGATGATGTCACGCATACATCACATATAGTCTTTAATGCTGCGGTAGTATTGACATACGCTACAACAGTATAATCAGGATACATCGGCTTTACCTGATAAATAAGCTCCTTATCCATCATA
>JALEPO010000177.1 GCA_022768695.1 Clostridia bacterium | reverse complement strand
CTGTAATCCTCATCGCAGTAAATATTGTTTATCTGCCACCCTTGCTCTATACAGTAATTTATCAGCATTGACTTTTGATTTTGAATACTTTCGCTTTCGTCTTGTTTACACCTCTTATCTCTGTCCTCATCAGACAGCCTTACATATATATCAGTTAAATTCCTCAAAGTTGTTACCTCCTATAAATAGGTGTAACCGCTTTTGTATGTAACATACATCAGCGGCAATTCAAAGCTTATTCTCACAAAAATTGATATAATTTTCATAGTGTTTGTTAAACGCTTGCTTTCGTGCATCAACATTCTCTGTTTTGAATATATTTTTTGCAATAAGTATTTCCTCTTTCTTTGTTCTCATTTTAAAGCACCTCCGATTTATAAATATGTCGTAATTTTGTCTGTGATGTTCAAGGGCTTGGCCATTTTTAAACATAAAAAAAATAACGTCTGATTTTCCAGACGTTATTTTCAAGAATACTTTAGGCAAATTACTCATACTTAATAATACATCTTTTTTACTATTACCATGTACGTGATTTCATTTCCTTGAACTGTCCCACAGTAGAAACATGCGCGTTCAAACCACCGTCCACTGTGACAACCTGTCCCGTAAAATATTCGCTTTCGTCAGATGCTAAATAAACACACATATTTGCAATATCCTCAGGATTTCCGTAACGGTTGACCATTATATTATTCATAAAAATATCCTTTAAAACCTGTGGCACATGAGCTTCGTTATCCGGCGTAACAATCAGACCCGGACGAACACAGTTGCAGCGAATATTATCCTTGCCGTACTGCAATGCCGTATACTGTGTCAGCATATCAATGCCCGCTTTCGCACAAGCATAGGCGGTCGAGCCTAAATCTCCGCTGCATGAAGCCATAGATCCGATGTTGATAATAGAGCCGCCGTTATTTTCTTTCATATAAGGCAGCGCGCACTTTATAGCGTAAAATGTACCGCGGATATCACTTTGGAAAATGTTGTCCCACATTTCCAGCGTCAGTTCATCTACACGTCCGTCCTTTAAAGCAACATTGGCAGCGTTATTTACTAAAATATCAATTTTTCCGTATTTTTCAGCAGTATCCTTGAATAATGCCTCAATGCTGTCTGTCGCTGTAATATCCATAAAATGATAATAGGCTTCTCCGCCAGTTTCAACAATGCTGTCAACTACCGCTTGTCCCTTGGCTTCACGACGTCCGCAAACCACAACCTTTGCGCCTTCCGCCGCAAACAGCTTTGCAATTCCTACACCAATTCCGCTGGTAGAACCTGTTACAATCGCAACCTTTCCTTTTAATCTGTCCATTTTACATTTCCTCCTTTAAGCATATTGTTTATAAATTATTTCCACTTGGTAAGGTTTTCTTAATTCTAAATATTAGTTTAGTATTTTATGTATTTTAGTATCAAATAGTAACACTCATAATTTATCTTTTATACTTGATTTTTCTATTAATTGACAGTAATTATTATATCATATTGGAGAAAAAAAATCAAGATAGTATTATATAATAACTAAGCTATCCTATAAAAAAACAATTCTGTCCTGCAAGACAAGCTCAAACCATACAATCAGCGGTTACGCCATAGTTTTATTTAAAGCATTTCACATACCCGCCATGCCCTGCGTCAAGAATTATTTTCACATTATTACCGCTGAAGGCCTGTTGACTTTCGTATTTTTGGATTCCAAAAAATGTAGTTACAGCAGCAATAATTATTATAATCACTGCTGCAATATGTTTCTTCATAACAATCATAATATGTCCTCCCACATAACAATACACATATTATATCTTTATGAAATATGTTCCTATTATATACAACAGAGCAACAGTATTTTTATCTCTTTCATAAGTGGCGCTGTGTCTTCTTATGCTTTTATTGTTCTTTCTGTCTTTCGTTGGTATTCACGGATACTTTAATGCATTTTTAATCCGGTATAATTTTCACTTTATTATAGACAACCGGAGATTTTTAGTGTATAATATTATAGATAAGTTAAACTCTCTTATTAACTAAATTCTCAACGGGAGGTAATTTCACATGGTAAAATACACCGAAAAAACAGTACTTATGGATTCAGCTACCGTAAGCCGTTCAATAAGCAGAATTGCATATGAAATTGTTGAACGCAATAAAGGCACTGATAATCTTGTTGTAATAGGAATACAAACAAAAGGAGTTTCACTTGCCCGTAAAATAATACAAAAAATTCAGGAAATCGAAGGCATCAAGTTGCCGTTAGGTAATTTGGATATAACTTTTTACCGCGATGACCTAACTCGGCTTAATACACATCCTGTGGTTAAGGGCAATGACATTGCCTTTCCAATAGAGGACAAGCGTATAATACTCGTTGACGATGTGTTGTATTCCGGACGGACAATCCGCGCTGCTATTGAAGAGCTGTTTGATATGGGCAGACCTGCAAAAATTGAGCTTGCAGTGCTTATAGACCGCGGTAACCATGAGCTTCCCATTAAAGCTGACTATATAGGACGCAGCGTTCCTACAGCTCGCAATGAATATATAAATGTTTTAATTAATGAAAACGACAATATAGAAAAAGTATCAATATGTGAAAAGGGGGTCAATATATAAATGAAACAGGACTTATTGGGGTTAAAGGATCTGACAGCAGAAGAGATTATGAATATTTTAAAGACTGCTCAGACTATGAAGCTGATAATTGAGCAGCCCAACAAAAAAACACCGCATCTTCAGGGTAAAACGGTTGTAAATCTATTTTATGAAAACAGTACAAGAACTCGTCTTTCCTTTGAGCTTGCCGCCAAATACATGAGCGCCAACGCTGCAAATATCACAGCAAGCGGTTCCTCTGTACAAAAAGGCGAAACACTTATTGACACCGCAGAAACCATTAACGCTATGGGAACAGATATACTTATAATGCGTCACAGCATGAGCGGCGCTCCGCATCTTATTGCTCCTCTTGTATCAGCATCTGTTGTAAACGCCGGTGACGGTATGAACGAGCATCCTACTCAAGCTCTTCTGGATATGCTTACTATTCTTGACAAAAAGGGCGGTTTTAAAGGACTTAAGGTTGCAATTGTCGGTGATATATATCACAGCCGCGTTGTACGAAGCAACATATACGGTCTTACAAAGCTCGGCGCTGAAGTAATTCTCGGCGGGCCATCAACTCTTATTCCCCAAGGGATTGAAAATATGGGTGTTAAAGTGTTTAATACAGTTCATGAGGCTATCATTGATGCCGATGTGGTTATGGGACTGAGAATCCAGCTTGAACGCCAGAAAAAAGGTCTTTTCCCAAGCGTTCGTGAATATCACAGATTTTTCGGAATCGATGAAAAACGACTTAGGTTTGCAAAGCCCGATGCGCTTGTCATGCATCCCGGTCCGGTAAACAGAGGAGTTGAATTTTCAACATCGGTTATTGACGGTGAACAGAGTGTTATAACAGAACAGGTTACAAACGGCGTGGCAATCAGAATGGCTGTAATGTATCTGCTGTCACGAGGCGGTTTTTCGGTAACGGCAGAATAAAAAGAAAGGAATAACAGTATGAAAATCTTAATAAAAAATGGTCATGTAGTTGACCCTGTAAATAATATAGATAAAGTGACTGATATTTTTATTGACAAAGGCGTAATTGCCGAGGTTGGAGCAGATTCCGAGCTTGAAGGTCTTGAAATGGAAGTGATAGATGCCTCCGGAAAAATTGTTTCTCCCGGCTTAGTAGATATGCATGTGCACCTGCGCGATCCGGGACAGGAATATAAGGAGGATATTGAAACCGGTACAAAAAGTGCCGCATTTGGCGGTGTTACATCGGTTGCCTGTATGCCCAACACTAAGCCTGTTGTGGATAACGAAGCGCTTGTAACTTATATAAAATCAAAGGCTAAGGACACAGGATATGTAAATGTGTATCCTATCGGTGCAATTTCAAAGGGCTTGCAGGGTAAGGAGCTGGCTGAAATAGGAGAAATGAAATTTGCAGGTGCAGTTGCAATATCAGACGACGGCAGACCTGTTGTTGATTCCGGTTTAATGCGCCGCGCAATGGAATATGCGGATATGTTTGACATGACAGTAATTTCGCATTGTGAAGATTTGGGACTTGCCAATGACGGATATATGAACGAAGGTCCGACTGCAACTGCTATGGGTTTACGCGGAATATCACGCGCTTCAGAAGAAGTAATGGTATCGCGCGACATTCTTATTGCCGAGGCAACCGGTACAGCCATACACATTGCTCACGTCAGCACGCGCGGTTCGGTTGAGCTTGTACGTCAGGCTAAAAAACGCGGAGTCCGTGTAACCTGCGAAACCTGTCCGCACTATTTTACACTAACAGAAAAGGCTGTTGAGGGTTTTAATACAAATGCAAAAATGAATCCTCCTCTAAGAACAGATGATGATGTTGAAGCAATCAAAGAGGGACTTGCAGACGGAACTATCGACTGTATTGTTACCGACCATGCTCCCCACCATATTGATGAAAAGCAATGTGAATTTGCACTTGCGTATAACGGAATTATAGGTCTTGAAACCTCACTGGGATTAAGTCTTAAGTATCTTGTTAAAACCGGTGTCCTGACCATCACTGAGCTGATTGAAAAAATGTCAGTAAACCCATCAAAAATATTAGGAATAAGCAAAGGAAGTCTTGCAGAAGGAAAAATTGCCGATGTTATTATCTTCGATCCCGAAAAAGAGTGGACAGTTGATATCAACAAGCTTCATTCAAAAAGCAAAAACTCTCCTTACGACGGCTGGACTCTTTGCGGAAAGCCTGAATACGTAATTGTAAATGGGGAAATTGTTATTAATCAGGGAATTTTATTATAAGAAAGGTTGGTATTTTATGTCAGTAGATTTATTAGTCGAAAAAATTCGGGAAAAAGGAAACCCCTCGGTTGCAGGTCTTGATCCTAAAATAGATTATGTACCTCAGTTTATAAGAGAAAAAGCTTATGCCGCTTACGGAAAAAATCTTAAGGGAGCTTCAGAGGCTATCTGGGAATACAACAAAGGTCTTATCGACGCACTTTATGACGTTGTTCCCGCTGTAAAGCCACAGTCAGCCTACTATGAAATGTACGGTCTTTGCGGAGAAGAGGTTCTTCACCGCACAATATCATACGCCAAAGAAAAAGGACTGTATGTTATTCTTGACGTTAAGCGCAATGATATAGGCACAACCGCCGAGGCTTACTCAAAGGCTTATTTAGGCAAATGCGAGGTTGATGGAGAGCTTTTTGACGCTTGCCCTGTCGATTGTATCACAGTTAATCCCTTCCCCGGTTCCGATGGTGTAAAGCCGTTTATAAATGATTGTATAAAATATGATAAGGCAATATTTACACTTGCTAAAATGTCAAATCCGTCATCAGGTGAATTACAGGATTTAATCACACAGGACGGTAAGCATATTTATGAAAAAATTGCCGAAAATATAAATAAATGGAATAAAGACACAATAGGTAAAAGCGGCTACGGAGCTGTAGGCGCGGTTGTGGGCGCTACATATCCCGAACAGGCTGTTGTACTGAGAAATCTTATGCCGCAGTCATATTTCCTTGTACCCGGATACGGCGCTCAGGGCGGCGGCGCTCAGGGCGTAAAGCCGTGCTTTAATTCAGACGGTCTTGGAGCAATCGTCAATTCCTCGAGAGGAATAATGTGCGCTTACAAAAAAGGAGACTGGAAGGAAGAAGAATTTGCCGAAGCTGCAAGAGCAGAAGCAATACGAATGAGAGAAGATTTGAC
>JALEPO010000191.1 GCA_022768695.1 Clostridia bacterium | reverse complement strand
AGACAATATTGTTCGGTCATTGGCATTGCAGTACAGGGCATAAAATGCTTGGTCGCTGTAAAAGTGAGTTTGATGAAGATGCTATTTGGGAACCTTGTTTTGCTGAAGGTATTATTGGTATTGACCGTTGCACCGCTTATAGGCATTGGAGATACTATTCAAATATATCGTTCAAATATGGTAATAGAGGACATCGAAAGGGTATCATAGTATAAAAGCTAATATTATGAGAGTAACTAAGTAGAGTATGCATGATTTAATCACATGTAGAAAGAGCGAGAATGTTTAGCAAACATTAATATATGTTCCTATTGGATAAAACGTAAGAATATAGAAATATATGCACCAATAGGGTTTTACAGTGCCAGAGGTTGATAAGATTTTAGCTCCTTATGCGGAGAAATCTTATTGGAAGTATAGACAAGAGTATTTTGATATTAGTGATGCATTTATAGATGGACTTTCACAGAATCATTTGATTGATAAAGCGGACAAGTATGCTACAGAAAAGGTTAGAAGAGATTTCGAGCAAGGTTGGCAAGGTATTGAATACAAACTAAACACCGTTGGATCGAGCCGAGGTGATTACCCATTCGTCACGATGACTATTGGATTAGCAACTGGTACATTTGGCAAGATGGCTGCTATTACTTTACTGAATGTTCATTCTGAAGGTCAAGGTAAAAAAGGGTTTAAACGTCCTGTGTTATTCCCTAAAATTGTATTCTTATATGATAAGAATTTGCATGGAGATGGCAGTAAGCAATATCCTAACGCAGATGTATTTAATGCGGGAATTGATTGTAGTAGCAAAACAATGTATCCTGACTGGTTATCATTAACTGGGAATGGATATGTACCAGAAATGTATAAGAAATATAAAAGAGTAGTTTCGCCTATGGGATGCAGAGCTTTCCTATCGCCTTGGTATGAAAAAGGTGGTATTCATCCGGCAGATGAAGACGACAAACCTATATTTGAAGGAAGATTTAATTGTGGTGTTGTTTCACTTCATTTACCGATGATTTTAGCCAAAGCAAGAAAAGAATCAAAGGACTTTTATGAAGTTTTAGATTATTACTTGGAACTCATCAGAGGATTGCATAAGCGTACTTATGACTATATAGGCGAATTGAAAGCAAGTGTAAATCCAGTGGCGTTTTGTGAAGGTGGTTTATTAGGGGGACATTTGAAACCTGACGAAAAAATAAAGCCTTTGTTGCCACCTATGACAATTTCATATGGAATTACAGCACTTAATGAGTTACAGCGTCTATACAACGGCAAATCCATAAGAGAAGATGGTGAATTTGCTTTAGAAATAATGAAACACATTGATAATTATATAAACCGAATTAAAGAAGAAGATGGTATTTTGTACGCTATTTACGGAACTCCTGCCGAGTCACTTTGCGGATTGCAGGTAGAGCAGTTCAGAAAAATTTATGGAATTGTTGAAAATGTATCAGATAGAACATATGTAAGCAACAGTTTTCATTGTCATGTATCTGAAGAAATGTCTCCAATAGAGAAACAAGATAAAGAAGAAAGATTTTGGAACTATTTCAATGGTGGTAAAATTC
>JALEPO010000097.1 GCA_022768695.1 Clostridia bacterium | reverse complement strand
GGATTTTTCTTTTGAAGATTTTTAATTATTTTCACTACATTAGCCGTTTCAAACTTATCAATAGGCATATGATAGCAGCCGCCGTCATAAGTTTCTATATAGAAAATATCCATGCCGGAAACCGCTTTTTTCTTATAGCTGTCATGAGTATTCTCAAATTTCTTAATGCTTTTCAAAAAGCTTGATTCCTCCGCAGCATTACGCTTTATAAAATTTTTAGTTCCGATTGCAATTTTTGAAATTTCTATAATCGGTATTTCCACTATTTTCGTCTTAGCCGGAACAAACTCGCTTATAAGCTTAATTGGGCTGTCTGTATTATACGGAAGAAAGTCATTGGACCAGTTTTTCATATAAACATTGTCCTTATCAGCCGCTATATATGTCGCAAAAACAGTATTCATGCGAATAATGACGTATGTAAAGCCAAGAAATGTCGCTATTAAATAGCTTATTCCAAACAAAACCTTGCCTGTTATAAATTCATAAATCATCATTACAAGTCCAAAACAGGACAATAGTCCGACAAAGATAATTGCGATTTCATTTGTTCTTCTGTACTTCTTTGATGTACAGGCTTTTGCTGAATATTTCATATTTTCCCCTCCGTAACTTAATACACACGACGCGCACCGGCATATTCTCTGCGATAATAATCCGTATCCAATGATTGATATTTTACAACGTCACCTGTTCTTGGCGCATGTATCATCATATTATTTCCGGCATATATCCCTACATGGTGAATATACCCATTCTGCTCAAAAAACACCAAATCTCCCGGCTGCAGCTCATCACGATTGACAGGAGTTCCTGCCTCATACTGGTCCTCGGCAACTCGGTCAATAGAAATCCCGAGAGTGTTCAGACAATACTGCACCAATCCGGAACAGTCAAATCCCGCCGGAGTGGTTCCTCCCCAAACATAATCAACGCCAAGATATTTCTCCGCCTCAGCAACAATCGCTTCGCCTATATCCGAAGAATATTCAGTCGTTCTAAGCTTTTGCCTTGTTATAACAGGCTCACCTGTTGTATATTCAAGCTGTTGCTGCTTTGCCGCAAGGTCACGATAACTCTTCGTTGCTTTAACCTGCTTTTGAATAATTTTCTTTCGCAGAACGCTCTCACCGTTTTCAGTTACTCTCACCAATTCTTCGTCATAGAGATAAAGCACTCCGAGCGCTTCGTCCTCATACACAAAATAATAGGTTTCGTCAGGCTCCAATATGTATTCGTTAATAACCGGCTCAGCATTCTGAACCTCAAAATATACATAATCCTGTGCTTTTTCAACAATAGTGCCTCGTCTGAGTGCTGTAACATACAGATAGTAATTACCCGGCTCAAGTCCCTGAATCAACGCTTCATATTCTCCTTCAAGCACCGTGCTTGCAAGCATTTCTCCCGATTCGCTATATAAATCAACGCTGAAATCGCTGTATGCATCCGACACCCACGTTACCTGAACATAATCATCATCTGTCATAAACTCCGATTCAGGCGATGTTATCTCAATTCCGGTATCATAGATTGAACCGTAGCTTATATTCACCGGCTCCGCACTTAATGAAGCACCGTCGGCTGTTATTGCGCTCACTACTATTCTGTAATCACAGCCCTCTGTGAATAAATCCGCCGGAAGCCTTATCTCTACAGAATCTGTTTTTATATATTTATTAACCGCGTATTGATCACTCTCAACATCAAAAACTTCAATATGATATTGAGTTGATGCCTGTTCAGCAAGCTCAATTATAATGTCATCTCCGCCGTTATATGTATTTTCTGTTGAAGGAGAAAGCAATATCGGCGTAGTTACCTGTTCAACCTCATTCAACGTATAATCGGGCTTTTCAAATGAAACTGTTTCGGGCTTTTCCACGCATCCCGCCGCATTTTCCAATGTAACCAGGCTGGTATGCATATCTCCGGCTTCGTCAAATTCCGTATCAACCCCTATCGGCGTTACAAAGCTTGCATTACGCGTTATTATATCGTTTTCGGACTGTAACAGCTGTTCATAAATTAAATAGATGTCATAGCCTGATTCAACCGTAACATTATTACCGTCATCTATGCCGCTTATATAATCCATTGCAGTAAGCCATGCGTCATTGGAAAGCTCGCTGTTCTCGGCATATATCGTTTTTGCGTTTTTGCTTCTGTTTGCATTAATCAAATCAAGAAGCTCCTCGGATTTCGCCTGCTGAATTTCATTATTCTGCTCCTCGCCTCTTGCGCGCGGATTATACATAATTGCATCAAGTCTGCCGTTGGCATCCGCAAAAAATCTGAAATTAACCAAGTCCGCATATTCATCACAAGCAGCAAAATCACAGCCGCTTTCAAGAGTTTTATAACTGAAATTCATGCTGTTGGTAAACAGCGCGCATACACGGCTGCCCTCAACGCCTATCATACAAAAATCGGAATAATTGGAATTATATACATACCACTCAAAACCATATTCAGATTCATCTATACGATTTGGCTTACCCATTGTTTCCATAAGAGTATCAATGTTTGAGCCGATTGTTATGTCATTCTGACCGACAGTTATTGTAGTATCCTGCATAAAATAATCACGCACAAGATCAATTAATATCCGGCAGCTTTCCCATGTAAGCGTTTTGTCAGGTTCTGTTCCTCTGTTTGACGAGATTATTTTCTGTTTCATCATGAATGCATACGCAATTCTGTTTTCATCGCGTATGTAAGCATTATCATAACATTCATTTAATATTACGTCAGCCTCTTCTTCACTCAAGGTATATGAAGAATCATAATTAATTATAGTCTTATAGAGTATTGCCATAAAATCCTGCTTGCTGATTTCGGTTATACTGTCAATCTGATCTTCGTCCTCCATATTGGCATAACCCATTACAACAGCCTTAAGGAAATCCTTTTCGACACCCGTTTCAGTTAAGCACTCAGGGATTTCAATTTCCCTCTGCTGCAATTCCTCATAAAGCACAACGGCCTGATTAAGAACATCTCTGCCGGAAACCGGAGTGTTTTCTGCATATGCAGTATTATTCATATGTACGGCACCCGATGCCAATAATGCGACAACTATCATCGCACACATTTTAGGCATAATTTTTCTGTTCGCCAAAATGCACTCAATCCTTTCCACAATACTTCTCTGCTGATTATACATATTTTATTATATCACCTTTTTTCAGTGCTGTCTATATCGAATTTGTAAATTTTCCGTAAAATGTTGTGGCTAAATGAGTAAGCTTGCACAAAATATTGTGTTTTTTATATATTTTACCGAGAAAATCCATAATAAACCAATATAGTGTAAAAACAGTTGACAGGCACAGAAAAATATTATACAATTATGGACAAGTAATAAGAAAGGCTATGGAATTATGTTTGATAAATTAGAAGCATTAGAGGAAAGATTTTTACTTGTATCAGAGAAAATCAGCGATCCGGAGGTTATTGCGGATCAGGAAAGCTGGAGAAAATACTGCAAGGAGCATTCGGATTTATCGCCTATTATAGATAAATACCGCGAATACAAAACAGCAAAGCAGACAATTGCTGATGATAAGGAAATGCTTGAAGCAGGTCAGGATAAGGAATTTGAAGAAATGATACGTCTTGAAATGGCGGAAGCGGAAGAAATAATCGAAAAAGCCGGTGAAGAGCTTAAAATATTACTTCTGCCAAAAGACCCTAACGACGAAAAGAATGTAATCGTTGAAATCAGAGGCGGTACCGGCGGTGATGAGGCTGCTCTGTTTGCGGCAGATCTTATGCGTATGTATTCCATGTACGCAGAAACAAAGCGTTGGAAAATTGATATTCTCAACTCAAACCCTACCGATATAGGCGGTTACAAGGAGGTCTGCTTTTCAATCGAAGGTCAAGGCGCATACAGCCGTTTAAAATTTGAGAGCGGTGTTCACCGCGTACAGAGAGTTCCGGAAACGGAATCAAGCGGACGTATTCATACCTCCGCGGTCACTGTTGCGGTACTGCCGGAGGTTGAAGATGTTGAGGTTGAAATTAACCAGAATGATTTGCGCATCGATGTTTTCCGCGCCGGCGGCCCCGGCGGTCAGTGCGTAAACACAACTGACTCCGCTGTAAGAATTACGCATATCCCGACAGGAATTGTCGTTTCATGTCAGGACGAGAAATCACAGCACAAGAACAAGGACAAGGCAATGAAAATTCTTCGTTCAAGAATTTACGATGCTATGGAGGAACAACGCAACAAGGAAATTGCCGATGAAAGAAAATCACAGGTAGGCTCGGGCGACCGTTCGGAAAGAATAAGAACATATAATTTCCCTCAGGGACGAGTTACGGACCATAGAATTAATCTTACTTTATACAAGCTTGAACAGGTACTTGACGGCGCGCTCGATGAAGTAATTGACGCATTGATTACAGCCGATCAGGCAGCAAAGCTGTCCGGTCAGGAGGAATAATTGTATTTTTAAAAGCACGGAAAACCGTGCTTTTTTATTATTTATACAAAAAAAAACGAACGATGCAAAGCATCGTTCCAGCGTGTAGACAAAACTGTCTACACGCTGAGAGACTTCGAGAAATTAGCTCAGATTTTACGAAAATGAACTCGTCGGCGTACATGGGTACGGTAGAGTTTATTTTCGTGAAAAGTGCATATTAAAGCCATTTTGTTGGAGAATGGCTTTAATAATTGTCAAAACACTATATTGCGGTTTCAAACATGAAATAAATCTAATTTGCACGGTCTGGGCAATTTGTCGACAGTCTGACAGTCTGCATATGCAGACTGTGCTTTTATTTTCGTTATACTTATTTATTCAGCAATAATAATTCTTATTCTTCCGCCTTCACTTTCAGTTCTGTCATAATAAGCCTTTAACTTATAGCTGCCATTCTGCGCCTCCTCAAGCGGAATTCTCATAACAGTACCCGTCTTTCGGTATACAAGGACTCTGTCGCTTAATTTATACTGCTTATTTCCAATTACCGCATATGTATCCGTAAGTCTTGAAATTGTTCCGCCGTATTCTTTTAATTCG
>JALEPO010000089.1 GCA_022768695.1 Clostridia bacterium | reverse complement strand
ATCCCGTAGTGACGGAGGATGTTGTGCGCATTCTTCACGAGCAGGGAATATACTGCGGAGTATGGTCGCTTGATACGGCTGACGAGGCGAAAAAGTTCCTCTCCTACGGTGTGGATTTTGTGGTGACAAATGAAATTCCCGGATTAAATCATATGATAAATGAAAATGAATAATACTATAAAAGCAAGGTGTTTTTCGATGTTGAAAACGCCTTGTTTTTATTTGTCAGTACCTTTCGGTGCTGTTTTCTTACGGAAAAAAAGCCTGATTGTTGGAGCGGAGCGAAGCCTGATAGAGATTTTTTTTATCTACTGTAATTTTTGCATAAATCACTGTTTTTTTGCTTTACAATAGTAGTGCAATATGTTATAATTCTAATATTGAGAAAAACTGTAAAGGAGAGAGACAAATATGGGAAAAACAAAAGGCGGTTTTACACTTCCGGGCGAAAGCGGATATGAGGAGCTGACGCTTCAGATGGCTGACAAATGGGGTGCTGACGTAATCAGAGATTCGGACGGTACTGAATTATCACCCGAAATCATCAACGCGGGCTATGGTATTTATTCAACTATCTGTATAATTCGTGACCACAACGAATGGGCAAAGCAGAATCTTGACAAGCTGCAGCAGACGTTCCTTATGACAAATCCTGTTGTGGCAGAGAGTGACAGCGTTAAGATTGATTTAATGAAGGATTTCTTTGCAGAGCAATTTAAAATTAACGAGTCAAAGGAATCAATCGAATACTGGCAGGTGTTTGACCGCACAACAAACGAGGAAATAAAGGACTGGACATACGCTGACGGTGTTGTAACAGTAAACGGCGTAACACCATGGCACAAGTACACCGTAAACTTCCTTGCGTACAGAATTTGGGAAGAAATTTCCATGTACAATCACACAACAAACAACTGGGACAAGGAGCATCTTATGCAGATTGACCCACGCTATCCCGAAACACAGCAGTATATGCTTGACTGGATGAAGAACTGGTGCGAAACACATCCCGCAACAACTGTTGTGCGTTTCACATCGATGTTCTATAACTTCGTATGGATTTGGGGCAGCAATGAGAGAAACAGACATCTTTTCTCGGATTGGGCTTCATATGATTTCACAGTTTCACCGCTTGCGTTAAAGGAATTTGAAGAAAAGTTTGGTTATGCAATGACTTCTGAGGACTTTATCAATAAGGGTGACCTTCATGCGTCACATATGACTTGCGATGAAAAGAAGCTTGATTGGATGAAATTTATAAATGATTTTGTTGTTGACTTTGGTAAGCAGCTTGTTGACCTTGTACATACATACGGTAAAAAGGCATATGTTTTCTATGACGACAGCTGGGTAGGTGTTGAGCCTTGGGGCGAAAGATTCAAGGATTTCGGTTTTGACGGCCTTATAAAGTGCGTATTTAACGGCTTTGAAGCAAGACTTTGCGCGGGTGTTGACGCTGTTGACACACATGAAATAAGACTTCATCCGTATTTGTTCCCTGTAGGACTTGGCGGTGCTCCTACATTCATGGAGGGCGGAAATCCGACTCTTGAGGCAAAGGGCTACTGGAAAAACGTAAGACGCGCGCTTCTTCGCGCTCCGATTGACAGAATAGGTCTTGGCGGTTATCTTTCACTTACAATTCCATTCCCTGATTTTCAGGATTATATTGAAAAGATTTCAGATGAATTCAGAGAAATCCGTGAATTCCATAAGGCAGGCAAGCCGTATGTGCTAAAGCCTCGTGTTGCTGTGCTTTCTTTCTGGGGTTCACTTCGTTCATGGACTTGCGGCGGTCATTATCACGAGCATCCTGAGCTTGACCTTATCAATGTTATCGAGGCTCTTGCAGGCATGCCTCTTGATGTTGATTTCATCAGCTTTGAAGATTTAAAGGAAAATGGTCTTGATAATTATGATGTTGTTATCAACGCAGGCTTTGCGGGAAGCGCATGGTCAGGCGGTGAAAAGTGGAAGGACGAAAAGGTTGTTTCAATGCTTACGGAATGGGTTGCAAATGGCGGCGCGTTCATTGGTGTAAACGAACCGAGCGCTGTTTGCGGATATGATACATATTTCCGTATGTCGCACATTCTTGGCGTAAGCGAGGACACAGGCTCAAGACTTTGCCATGGTAAGTATACCTTTGATGTTGAAAATGACGGTACAGTAGCAGACGGAACATCTGTCGCTCCGAAGATGAATATTTATCTTACAGACGCAGAAACTAAGGTTCTTGCAGCGGCTGAAGGTGTGCCTACAGTAACAATGCGTAAGTTTGGAAAGGGTACAGGAGTTTATATGTCAAGCTTCACTCATGGCGAGGTTAATAACAGAACACTTCTTAACCTTATCCTTGCGGCGGCAGGCGAAAGCACAGACCAGAAGTATCTTACAGATAACGCAAATATGGAATGCTGCTATTATCCTGACGGCAAGAAGCTTGTTGTTATAAACAATGCTGATACAGAACAGACAACAACAGTTAAAACTGATAGCGGTGATAAGACAATTACATTAAGCGCATTTGATACAGCAATTATAGAATTATAATTACGAGTACAATAAATGGCAAAAACGGCATTTTGATATGCCGTTTTTGTTGTTATTGCCAAAAAATATTATTTTTGTGTAAAATAAATAAAAACATATTGAAAAATATAGAAAGAGTGGTATAATAGTAATAAGGGGGACTATTGTGTTATTATAAGGGGGGCTGTGATATGCAATGCAATGATACGGTTAATATGCAGCAGCAGATGGACAAGTTTTTAAAAGAGAAAAAGCAAGAATGTTCTGCACTGCTAATAGATATAGAAAATTATAATAGCGCAATAAAAGACTTTGGCCCTATGTTTGTTGACGGAGCGATGGACTGGTTCTTATATCGTATTTCTGAATGTTTAAAGGATTTGCTAATGTTTATTATGAGAGAGGGCAAATCTTCGTTTTTTATTTTGATGAACAAAATGGACAGTGATGTGGCAGATGTCATAGAGAAAGCTATGAAGAATTGCTATATGGGAGAAAAAGGCGGCAAAAGAGTTGTGCCTGTCTGCCGTATAGGTGTGGCATCGGGAGTTTTTGACGATTTTGAGGATGCAATTCAAAAAGCAGGGAAAGCATTGGCTGTTGCGAAAAAATACAGCAGAAAAATATACTATTACCATGATGCGATAGATGGGGTTGTAGTAAGCAGAGCCAAACCGTATATTCCGTCAAATCACGGCGAATGTAATATTGAATTTTTGGCATTTTCTGCGAGCCTTCTTGCTAACGCTATCAGTATAAAGAGTTCTGTAAATCTGCTTATCGGAATGATAGGAATAGGCTTTGACGTTAATTCTGTATTGATAAATGAGTACAATATGGACAACGGAACTATGGATGAAAGCTATTTATGGGTAAAAGAGGACGGAATTGTAAAGCCGGATAAGGTAAGCTGGGATTATAATCAGTGGGATGGCTTTATGAAGGGATTTGACCGTGATGGTTTTATGGCTATAGAAGATACCTCAGTTGGCTTTTCTGAAAGAGATAAATCATTTTTTGATGAAAAAGGAATAAAAGCGGCGATAAACTGTCTTTTGTATTCCGGTACAAAGCTAAACGGCTATATTTCGTTATGTGACTGCGAGCGTACCCGTAAGTGGACGGAATATGAAAAACGCACGATATATGAGCTGTCGAAGCTTATAGCGGCATTCCTGGATAAGCGCAGGGGAATACGCGAGGATAGAAGAGCAATTGAGCAGTTATCAATAGATCCGCTTACATCTCTTATGTCATTCCCGTTATTTATGCAGGAGGCTTCAAAGCAGTACAGCAAAAATTCAGGTAGCGATGTATGCGCTGTTACCTATGCGGATGTAAATAATTTTGCGTATGTAAATGAAAATTTCGGCTTTTTTGAGGGAAATAAAATTCTTACCATGTTTGCGAATAAGCTTAATGAACATCCTCAAATTGGCTGCCGAGTAAGTGCGGATCGGTTTTTAACCTTCTGTCACAGCGCTGACAGAGAAACAATTATAAATACTGTAAGCGCAATAAACGATGATGTAAATGCTCAGATAAGAGCGAGATTTCCTGTAAGTGATTTAAGAATAACAACCGGAATATACTTTTTAAATCCGGAGGGTGACGATATTCAGTCAGGAATTGAAAAAGCAAACGCCATAAGAAAAATGATAAAAAATGACAGAAGTCAATCTTATGCCGTATATACAGAGGAATTGAATGAGAAAAAAAAGAAAGAGCTTGAAATAATAGGAAGCGTGCATAATGCCATTAAGGACGGCGAGATAGTAGCATATTTGCAGCCAAAGTATTCATTAAGCACACAAGAGGTTCTGGGCGCGGAGGCATTGGCAAGATGGTGTAAAAAGGATGGAACTATGATGAGTCCCGCTGATTTTATACCATTGCTTGAGCGTGTAGGATATATTGTGGATGTTGATTATTGCATATATGAGCAGGTTTTGCAATGTCTTGCAAGATGGAAGAAAGAGGGGAAGAAGCTTATACCTATTTCTGTGAATTTTTCACGCAAGCATACAAATAATCCTAATTTTGTGGATAATGTATGTGAATTGGCTGAAAAATATGGTGTGGACAGAAAATATATCGAAATTGAAATTACAGAAAGCACAATTTCAGATAACGACGCTATGATACGGAATATAGACAATTTAAGAAAAAGCGGTTTTAAAGTGGATATTGATGATTTTGGAACCGGCTATTCCTCACTTGATATGCTTATGGATATACCTGTAGATATAGTAAAAATAGATAAACGTTTTATTGATAAATCGGATTCGGAAAAGGGCAGAGTGTACATAAAGCAAATTGCGGATTTAATATCGGCTTCAAGAAAGGATATTATTTTTGAGGGTGTTGAAACGCAGAAGCAGGCAGATTTTCTGCTTGACAGTGGATACAGCAAAATTCAGGGATACTATTTTGACGCACCTATACCTATTGGTAATTTTGAAATAAAATATATGAATTGACTGAGAATATTTAGATATTGATATTTAAGAGGCTGTCGACATAATGTCAACAGCCTCTAATTTCTTCTGTGATAATCATAGAAGGATTTTTTTTCGCATTTTTTATCTGTAGCCTGTAAGGATTTCCTTTATGCGCTGCTTAAGTGAAAGATAAAGCAGCTTGAGCTTTGATGTCTGCTGGACGGTAATTGATGAATGACTGTTTATCATTTCAATAAATTTTTGCGCCATAAGATAATATATGCGCTTTTTATAGTGATTTATGCTGTCGCTGAAATCCTCTTGGGAGGTTATGTATTCGTTGACGTCAAACAGCGTGACATTAGTGGCATTTTCGGCAAATTTACGCACCGCTTTATTAAATTCAATATGCTCGTTATGACGGTTTTTCCAAGCCTCGAGCTTGTTTTGCCTAAACTCCTTTTCACAGCCGAGCATAATCACAAGCTCGGTTTCTGCGGAAATGTTTTCGCGTATAAATTTGAGATTTTCCACAAGCATTTGAGGAGTCATTCTGCCGATAAATTCATATTCTTGAGAAAAGCTTTCAAGTATTTCACGGGTAAATTTACAGTTTGCGGTGTATACCTCTTTGTTGGTGTATTTATTCCAGTTCGATTTATCTGTAAGCGGATACAGCCATTCTCCGAAGGCTATTATCTGATTGCCGCCGATTTTTTTATACATACCAAGATTTACATCTGTTAAAATGCTAATAAAAATCATGCCGTATTTGCCGAGATAGATGTTTTGCGGATACATTTTTGAATCGCAAAACGGCAGCTTGCAGACCTCGGCTTTTTCGCTGTCGGTAAGCGTGAGCGACTGCACAATCTGCATTGTGTGGTTCATACCCTCAATAGCGACTCCAAGCGAGTGCTTTTCATCGCTTGTGTATGTAAATTCACAATCGAAAATATCCTCATTTTTAATGAATGAAAAAATTTGCAAAAGGTCGCATGGCCCCTTCATAAGCACACGAAAGTTTTTTGTTATATCCGTTATTTTATCGTGTGCATTGTCAGAGCTTTCGCGGTTAATCCACGTCACGCGCGGCTGAGCTTTTCCAACCTCTGCGGAAACGCTGCCTTCAACTGTCAGTTCCGGAAAGCCTATCCGCTCGTAGATATACTGCTCTATACCCATGCCGAGAGTACGGCAGGAAAAAAGAAAATGGATTAATTTATTATCTTTATACGCAAAAAAACCGATAATTCCATATTCTCCGTATTTATCCTCCGATGTAATGTAGCCTGACATCACATCGGGATTGTTTAGAAGAGCTTCAAGCTCTTCGCGAGTGGAACGCAGCTTTGTGTAATTAAGCTGATTTGTACGCATGATAAGCTCATGAATACGTTCAATCTCCTCAAGGCAATCATAATGTATTTGAACCTTAATATTACTTTGTAATAAAAATTCTTCATTTGAACCAATGCTGCTTTTTTCGTTTTGCTTTTTTTCAAGAATTTTATAGCGGTTAAGCCGTTCAAAACCGGCATCATCCTTTTCTATTTTGCTTACCGCGTCAAAAAGCTCGTCAATAATATCCGGAAAAGCAGTCATAAGCTCCGGAGAATAGTATTTTGCTTCTTCAAGATTAAGATGATTATCATCGATAAATAAAACGTTTGCCGGACGAAGATTCACATTCTCAATGAGCTGCTTAATTCTCTGTCCTTTCGGTTGCCAGTTTATTGAGTTAAAGACAAAATAATCCCATATGCCCCATTCAGTAAGCTGTTCACGACAGGTGGATTCGTCATTTTTAGAGCAGATTGCGCTTACAATTCCTTTTTTTGCGCACAGCTTTACGGTGTCTATACATTTTTGTATTGGAATAACGCTGCCCTCTGAAAGGGTCCCTTTCCAGAAGGTGTCGTCAAGATCCCAAATAATAAGCTTGGGTATATTCATAATTATTCAGCCCCTTTCAAAAAGAATCGGATACAGCAGACTTTTTTATCCCATATGGAAAGAAATCTCGATAATTCGAGACTTCTTTCAAGTTCATTATTATTACTTTCTTAAAATAATATCATCTCTGCTTGGACCGTTTGAAACTATGGTAATTGGGACTTCAAGCTCCTTTTCTACAAATTCAATATAGTTTCTGCAATTTTCAGGAAGATCCTCGTATTTTTTGATACCTCTTATATCACTCTTCCAGCCGGGAAGAACCTTAAGTACAGGCTTAGCTTTTTCAAGCTTGTTGGTAGTAGGGAAGTCGCGGATAACTTCGCCGTCAATCTCGTAGCCTACGCATACCGGAATTTCGTCAAGGTAGCCAAGCACGTCAAGAACTGTAAATGCAACCTGAGTTGTACCCTGTACGCGGCAGCCGTAGCGTGAAGCAACACAGTCAAACCAACCCATACGTCTTGGCCTGCCTGTTGTAGCGCCAAATTCGCCGCCGTCACCGCCTCTGCGTCTTAGCTCGTCCGCTTCGTCACCGAATATTTCTGAAACAAATGCGCCTGCACCTACAGCTGATGAATATGCTTTAACAACTGTAATTATATCCTTAATTTCATAAGGCGGAATACCAGCGCCTACAGCACCATATCCGGCAAGAGTTGAAGATGATGTAGTCATAGGATATATACCGAAATCAGGATCCTTGAGTGAACCAAGCTGACCTTCAAGAAGAATATTCTTGCCGCTTTTTACTGCGTCATGCATGAAAGCTACTGAATCTATAACATACGGCTTAATCATTTCGCCGTATTCCTTAAGAGTTGCAAAGAGCTCGTCAGCGTCAAGCAGCGGCTTGTGGTAAACGTGTTCAAGCATGAGATTTTTAACTTCAAGCACATTCTTAATCTTTTCCATAAGACGCTCGTCATCATCAAAAAGCTCCCATACCTGAAAACCGATTTTTGAGAACTTGTCGGAGAAGAACGGAGCAATACCCGACTTTGTTGAACCGAACTGACGGTCTGATAATCTTTCCTCCTCGTACTGGTCAAAAAGCTTATGATAAGGCATAAGAACCTGAGTCCTTTCCGAAACGGCTATATTTGGCTTCGGAACTCCTCTTGAAACAACTTCTTCAAGCTCCTTTATAAGCTCAGGTATATCAAGAGCCACACCGTTGCCTATCATGTTTGTAACATTCTGATTGAATGAACCTGACGGAAGAAGATGCAGAGCAAATTTTCCGTATTCGTTTATAATTGTATGACCGGCATTTGCGCCGCCCTGAAATCTTATAACGATGTCAGAATCAGCGGCAAGCATATCCGTGATTTTGCCCTTGCCTTCATCGCCCCAGTTTGCGCCAACGATTGCTTTTACCATAATTTTTCCTCCTATGCAAATCAAGTTTTATAAAATGACTTAATTTTTATTTAAAATTTTTAATGATTTAATACAAGCTCTATTTTTGCTGTTTTGCCCGAAATCGTAAAAGACGATGTATGCGGACTCCATGTGTAATCTGTTCCCACGAACATTTTCGAGAAGGTATCAACAACCGTCCCGTTTTCATCAAGACAATTAAATGTTACTCCTACAGTGCCTCTACCTTCGAGGAAGGTTTCAAGTGTGCAATTTATATCATAATTACCGTCGGAATTTTTGGAAATATTCGTTATTGTAAAATTTCTGATATAATGTGCCTGACGTTCGTTTGTGTCGTCATATTCTATAACATATTCCACTGGAGCGTTTGTCGGTACTGCCGTCGGAGCGGCAGTTGGTTCGGGCAGTGCCGAACTGATTATTACCGTTCTGTTCTCACCATTCCAGTCAACATCGCAGTCAAAGCTTTCCGCAACCGCGCGCACTGGGACAAGTGTACGTTCGTCAATAATCACAGGCGGTACGTCAAGTTCAATCATTGCATCACCCGGCACGGCAATTTCTGCTGTGCTGTCACCGCTGTAAGTGAACATTCTGTTATCGCCTATAATCATAGTAACAGTACGATATTTATTTCCGATTGTCATAACCGCATGGATGGTCTGCAATTCTTGCGACCATTCTACCTCTGCGCCAAGCGCTTCAAATATTGCGCGCATTGGAACGAGTGTGCGTCCGTTAATAATCTGCGGGGGCACATCAAACTCTATTTCCTGCCCGTCAAGCGTGACCTTTATATCGTCCTCGCAATGCACCGACGTAAATGACATCACAAGCATAACAGCCATTATAAAAACAGATAATATTTTTTTCATGTTATTATCTCCGTATTTTTAACCAAGCTTATACGTTAATCTCAACCTCGATACCGAGTAAATCTTTATTTTCCTCAAGCACAGGGTCAACGTAATCCTTTAAGAAGTCCTCAACCTGCTGCGGAGCGCGTCCGACAAAGTTTTCAGGCTTCATAACAGCATTGATTTCCTCAAGAGTAAGACCAAATGCAGGGTCTGCGGCAATAAGCTCTGCAAGATTGTTTTCTTTACCCTCCATTTTAACCGTTTTACCTGCCTCCATTGAGTGTACTCGTATTTTCTCGTGTAAATCCTGTCTGTCGCCGCCCTTCTTAACGGCGTCCATCATTATGTTTTCAGTAGCCATGAACGGAATTTCACGCATGAACTGCTGAGTTATAACCTTGTCATACACAACAAGTCCGTCAACAACGTTGATGTAAAGGCTAAGTATAGCGTCTACTGCAAGGAATGCTTCGGGAACTGAAATTCTCTTGTTTGCGCTGTCGTCAAGCGTTCTCTCAAACCACTGTGTTGACGCTGTGATTGCAGGGTTAAGCGCATCCACGATAACGTATCTTGCAAGTGAGCCTATTCTTTCCGAACGCATAGGATTTCTCTTGTATGCCATTGCAGATGAACCAATCTGTGATTTTTCAAATGGTTCTTCAATCTGCTTTAAGTGCTGCAAAAGTCTTATATCGTTTGAGAATTTATATGCACTCTGCGCAATAAGGCTCAAAGTGTTTAGCATCTGTGAATCAAGCTTTCTCGGATAAGTCTGACCGCTTACAGGGAAGGAATCGTTATATCCCATTTTCTTTGCAATCTTTCTGTCAAGCTCCTTGCACTTCTCATGGTCGCCCTCAAACAGCTCAAGGAAGCTTGCCTGTGTACCTGTTGTACCCTTGCAGCCAAGCAGCTTTGCCTTTGAAAGTTGATAGTCCACGTCCTCAAGGTCCATCAATAAATCTTCAAGCCACAATGACGCGCGCTTGCCGACAGTGGTAGGTTGAGCCGGCTGGAAATGCGTGAATGCAAGCGTAGGAAGGTCCTTGTATTCCTTTGCAAATTTTGCAAGCTCACCGATAAGGCATACAAGCTTTTTCTTAACAAGCTGCATAGCCTCAGTCATTATAATGATGTCTGTGTTGTCACCCACATAACAGCTTGTCGCGCCAAGATGGATTATAGGCTTTGCATCAGGACACTGCACACCGTAAGCATATACATGTGACATTACATCATGACGAACCTTTTTTTCCTGCTCGCGTGCAACATCGTAATTTATATCGTAAATATGCTCTTTCATTTGAGCAATTTGTTTGTCTGTTATGTCAAGTCCAAGTTCCTGTTCGCTTTCAGCTAACGCAATCCACAGCTTTCTCCATGTTGAAAATTTCTTGTCAGGAGAAAAGATGTACTGCATTTCCTTTGATGCGTAACGAGAATTTAATGGGCTTTCGTAAGTATCTGTAGCCATTAATTTTCCTCCAAATTATAGTCCTAATCTCTTAAATACTTCCTCATATGCTTCCTCAACATTGCCTAAATCACGGCGGAAGCGGTCCTTATCAAGCTTTTCGTGAGTTGTAGCGTCCCAAAGACGGCAGGTGTCAGGTGAAATTTCATCTGCAAGTATAATCTGACCGTCAGGAGTTTTACCAAATTCAATCTTAAAGTCAACGAGCTCAATGTTTACGCCTGCAAAATAAGCCTTTAAAACATCATTAACCTTGAATGTAAGGTCAGCGATGGTTTCAAGCTCCTCTTTTGTTGCGGCACCGATTGCGGTAATCTGGTAATCATTAATCATTGGATCATCAAGAGCGTCATCCTTCAAGCAATATTCAAGAGTTGGATTAAGAAGAGTCTTTCCTTCTTCAACACCGAAACGCTTTGAAAAGCTTCCGGCAGCAATATTTCTTATAATAACCTCAAGCGGAACGATTGTAACCTTTTTTACAACAGTTTCTCTGTCTGAGATTTCTTTAACAAAATGAGTAGGAATTCCGTGTTTTTCCATAATCTGCATCATAAAGTTTGACATTCTGTTGTTTACGATACCTTTTCCGGAAATCTGACCCTTTTTCTTACCGTTGAAAGCTGTAGCATCGTCCTTATAATCAACGATGTATAGATTTTCATCATCGGTCTTATAAACCTTTTTTGCTTTGCCTTCGTAAAGAAGTTCCTTCTTTTCCATATATTTCATTCCTTTCATATATATAGCTGAATTAATGTAATTATACAACTATATATTATATATTATAATCTTCATAAAATCAATAAAAATCAACAAAAAATATGGTAAAGAATTAAAAGTTCTTTACCATATATGGATTTTATGCTATACTTTAGATAAACAATATCGAAATATGAGGTGAACAGTCATGATATATTCCGAAGAAATCAATAAAATCTGCGGACTTTGTCAATATGCAGAGCCGGCTGAGGGCAGTGATGACATTATGCAGTGTGGATTGAAGCATAAGGAGGTCGCCTTTTCGTGCGAGGCGTGCCGCAAATTCAGATATGATATATTCAAAAAGACTGTAAGACGCAAGAAAAAGCTTAAAACATATTCTCCAGCTGACTTTGAGTTAATTTAGACTTGTGAATATGACTGTTAAGCTGTTCGGTTTCGGGCTTGAAAAGCAATAAATCAAGCTTTACGCCGAGCACTTCCGCAATAGAAGAAAGCTTTTGCAAATCGGGAAGAGTTACACCATTTTCGTAGTTTGCAATGGTTGAAACAGTTACTCCGATAATATCTGCAAGCTGTGTTCTTGAATATCCTTTGCGCCGTCTGAATAATAATATTTTTTCTCCAAGTGTTAAGGAAATTGAATCGCTCATTATTTTGTCCTTTCCCAAAGCTTGTCAGAAAGCTTTGCAAACTCGTTGATATCTAATGTTTCTCCCCGTCTTGACGGCTCTATACCGGCACTTTCCATTATTTCTGTAAGCTCGTCCTTAGAAAAAGAAAAATTCGATGAAAGACAGTTAAGGAGCGTTTTCCGTCTTTGCGAAAATGCTGCCTTAATTGTACGGAAAAATATTTTTTCGTTTTTTACATCAACTCTTGGTTTGTCCAGTACTTTTAATTTTAAGACAGCGCTGTCTACCTTTGGCGGCGGAACAAACAATCCTGCCGGAACAATGGTGACAATTTCAGGCTCTGTGTAATAACGGCACATAAGCGTGACTGCGCCGTAATCCTTGGAAGCGGGTTTTGCCTGCAAACGCTGAGCCACCTCCTTTTGTACCATAACCACTATATTTCTGATGGGCAGACGCTCCTCAAGAAGCTTTGTTATTATGGGTGTGGTTATATAATAGGGGAGATTTGCCGCAACGCTTACGGTTTGGTTGGGGAACTCCTCCGCGAACAGCTTGTGCAAATCAAGCTTTAAAATATCACCGTTTATAATTTTTACATTGTCACATTCTGCAAGCGTATATTCAAGCACTTCGAGCAGACGGTCATCTATTTCAATTGAAACAACCTTGTCTGCGGCAGCGGAAAGCTCCTTTGTAAGAACACCGAATCCGGGACCGACCTCAATAACACCGCCGTCGATTTCTGCCGCATCAACAATATCCTCCAATACGGCAGGGGAGGTAAGAAAGTTCTGTCCTAAGCCTTTTTTGAAGGTAAATCCGAATTGTGTCTGAATATTTTTTATTGTTTTAGGTGATGTTAGATCCATAGCGCATTCCTTTCAAAGATATTTTCATACATATTATACACCATAATTTGCGCTTAATCAATAAATATTTATCATAGGAGAAAAAAATAGAGCGGAAAACCGCTCTATTCGCTCTATTTTCAAAAGTTTATTATGGGAATATTTACAGGCATAGATTTTATGCCATTTAATGCCTTTGAACGTTCTGCGCTAAAGGCAACAGCTCCTTTAATTAACCTTTTTGCTTTTCTTTGTTTTTTTCGATTTTGTCAGCACTTACCGAAGGACCATGATGTCTTGTTGGTTCCCATTCAACATTTTTAAATATTGCCACAATTGAAATTGGGGCATATGTAAAAAGGAAAATAGGGAAGGTAAAGAGATATTTGATTTTTTTCCATGTGCTGGTATGTATACGTTTATTTTCGGTAATAGTGGTGATTAGCCCTATCATAAACATCATAACATAGGCACCGAATATCCACTGACACAATGATTTTACAATCGGAGTCCAGTCCTCGCCGCTGCATATTCCGATAATGACTGCCGCTGCATTTATTACTGCAATAAGTACAGTAATAAATATGGACGGAAGAATAGTCATTGTCATATCATAACAGGTAGACCGGTTCTTTTTAAAGATTGATGCAATAAGACGCGGACCGTATTTATGGAATACCTGTAAAAATCCTCTTGCCCATCTAAGACGCTGAGTCCATGACTGCTTAAAGGTCTGAGGCTGTTCGTCATACAGAATTGCATCACTGCAGAATGCGATTTTTTCTCCTGCCATAGCGTTTGCGATTGAAAATTCTATATCCTCAGTCAAGAGGAAATATTTCCATCCGCCTATTCGCTGTATAACGTCTTTATGAACAAGGAAGCCTGTTCCGGATATAGCGCATCCGGAATTTAGCAGCATACGCGAATGATTAAGAAATTTCGATTCTCTTATGTACCATAATGCGTATCCTGCGGTTATCCAATTAGTACCGTAATTTGTTGAATTTCTGTAGCTGGTGATTATTTTGTGACCGTCAGAGAAGGTGCGGTTCATTGCGCTTATGTAGTTAGTATCAAGGATATTATCGGCGTCAAAAACAAAAAAGCCGTCATAGAAATCCTTATCGTGCTCATCGGCAATTTTATGCAAAGCATAGTCAAGCGCGTAGCCTTTTCCGACATTTTCCATATCGTTTCTGACAAATACAATAGCTCCGGCTTTCTGTGCTTCATCAGCTGTTTTGTCCGTACAGTTATCCGCAATCACATAAATATCAATTAATTCCTGAGGATAATCCTGATGGTGCAAAGAGTCTACAAGCGTAGCTATTACATTTTCCTCATTTCTTGCTGAAATCAATACCGCATATCTGTGAAGCTTAGTTTCCTTATGCGGCTTATCCTTCTTGATAAAAGGTATAATAATATACACCAACTGATAAAAATACAGTACAAAAAATAGTGCGCCAACCAATAGGTCGATATGTTCAACTGTTTCTATAATCATTATATTCCCCTCTGTAAATCCTTCCAAGAACTTAGTAAAGCTGAAATTTAAAACACTGATGTCCCCCGCATATTCCGATAAAATGTATTATAAATTTCAGCATTGTCATCAGTCAGGCACAACAGCAGATTAATTAAGCGTTATTTGCTCTGACCGTTATTTATGGTATGTATTTTAAGATTATGTTAAGTTTATGCTATAATATCATAAAAATACTGTTAAGTCAATACAGCTTTGCAATTATCCATTCTATATGAAAATATAATTTTATTTTACTATTTATGTTTAAAAATATCAATACATTTATCAGATTTTTTTTCAAAATCTGTAAATATTAATAAAATAAACCTGTTATATATATATTTTTTTTCAGAATTTTTTGAATATAAGCAGTAATTTTAATATTATGCCCGGTTCATTTCATTAAGCTCATCCATAGTTATGGCGCGCGTGTGCTTGGTATGACTCCATTCTGTTTTGTTCTTTTTTAAAAATCCCTGAATTGCAATCGGAGCCCATGTAAAGTTATATAATATATATGTAAAATAGTACAAAATCATTTTAAAGCTGATTTTACGCCGCTCATACCATACAACAAAAGGTGTATAAAGAAACTGTATCAATACTATTATGCTCCATATAAATGAATTATCAAATAAATATGAAAGCTGTACAAACCCAATGCTGCCGTCGGGATAAAAGGTCTGAGCATATGCAAAAAAGGTTATTATTCCTACAGCGATTATTCTTATAGGTTGAACAAGATATACCGCACAGTCTATGCAGTTAAGCTTTTTTTCTTTAATTCCTTTTTTAATAAGCCTGAAAAAATATCTGGACGCAACATCACAGTGCCCTTGCATCCACCGCACGCGCTGATTCCACGACTGCTTTAAAGTAAGCGGTTTTTCATCATATACAACGGCATCATAGGCAAATGCCGCTTTTTCATCGTTAAGCGACAGCTTCATTGTAAATTCCATATCCTCTGTAAGACAGGTTGCGCCCCAGCCAAGCTTTTGCAATGTTTCAAGCGAGATAATAAATCCCGTTCCGGAAAGCTGGCAGCAAAGCCCAAGATTATGTCTTGCAAGCTGAAAAATCCTGTTTATACTCCAGAATGAATAGGAATAGGCGGCGGTTATCCACGAATCATAGGGGTTTTTGCTGTCAAGAAAGCCCTGAACAACCTTGAAGCCCTGATTTGCCTTTTTATTCATTGCTTTAAGAAAATTTGCGTCTATTAAATTATCGGCATCAAATACGGATATGTAATCATATTTTTTTTCCATATTATATAGCTTTTCAAACATCCATTCAAGAGCGAAGCCCTTGCCGCGAAGCTTTTGGTTAAAACGCTCATACACAATCGCACCGGCAGCCCGCGCTTTATCCGCGGTGCTGTCATCGCAGTTATCTGCTATCACAAAAATATCGTATGCGTCTTTGGGATAGTCAAGAGATTTAAGAGAGGTTACCATATTGGCAATTACAGACTCCTCATTATGCGCTGATACAATAAGCGCAAATTTATGTATTTTATCAGATACCTGCTTATATTTTTTTGCTGGAAGAAAACCAAAAAATCCCACAATCAAATAGTATATACCTATTGACAGAGAAAATATTTGCAATATTATACTGAATATTGTAAGAAATAAATTACTATCCGGCACAGCATTACCTCCTTAATGGGTGTATAATGAACTATTTTATCCCCTTCGGCGTTAAAAATCAATAAGCAAAATAAATTAAAAGCTATTACAGTAGAAGTAATATTCTGTATAGTTTTATCATAAATTATACAGTTAGAAATGCAGGGAGGATATAACTAAATATATTATGGTACAAAATACAGATATACAAAAAAAGAATGTTGCAAGCTGAGATTTTAATTGTTTAATCTTTTCGCGTCTTCTGTACATTGTAACTGCGATATATTTATTGTTTTTAATGGCTTGTGTTTTCATATTATCATTCCTTTTGCAATTATATTTGTATATGTATATGGTATTTCATGGTAAAATATTCCAATTAACTTTGGCTTTTACAAAAAAATTAACAGTTTGTTAATTCATTAAAAAAGACTTTAAATATTTAATTAAGTATGGTATAATAAAAAAATGATATAACTAAAAGCAAGACATCCACCGTATTTTAGCCGACGGATGCCGCTTACTCTTTTTCAGCGGTGATACTATCCGCCGCTGTTGAATGATGCGGTTTTGCCGCTTATTGAAAAATAATATAGAAGCATATGAAATCAGAAAGGATTATAAATAATGGATTTATGCACGAGATGTAAAAAAAATCCCGCCGTTTTGTATATAACAAGAATGGAGGGAGATAAAACAACATACGAGGGACTGTGTCTGTCGTGCGCGAAAAGTCTTGGTATTGCTCCGCTGAATAGGATGATAAATAATCTTGGTATGTCTGATGAGGATTTGGATTCTCTAAATAATCAGATGTCAGAGTTTTTTGAAAATATGGGCGATATATCGCAGGGCGGTGATTTGCAATCGATGATAGAAATGGTAAACGGAGGCGAGGACGACGAAGGCGGCGCCGCAACTGCTCCTATGGGGGATATGTTCGGCGGACTTTTCGGAAATCTTCCGTTTAATTTTATGAACGGCGGAGAAAAACCGGATAACGTTCAGCAAGACGGAAGCGAAACCGATAAAAAGAAAAAAAACAATAAAAAGAAGAAAAAAAGTATGCTTGATACTTATGGCACAAATCTTACCGAGAAAGCGGCTCATGGAGAGGTTGACCGTGTTGTAAGCCGTGATGTGGAGATTGAGCGTGTAATTCAGATTCTAAACAGACGTTCAAAGAATAATCCGGTTCTTTTAGGTGAACCGGGTGTTGGTAAAACTGCGGTTGCGGAGGGACTGGCGTGCAGAATTTATGAAAAGCAGGTTCCGCCTAAGCTGTTTGGTTATCAGCTCTATTTGCTTGACTTTACCGCAATTGTTGCCGGAACTCAGTTTAGAGGTCAGTTTGAAGCAAGATTGAAAAGTCTGCTCAACGAAGCAAAGGAAATGGGCAACGTTATTCTTGTTATAGATGAAATTCATAATATAGTTGCGGCAGGAGATGCCGAGGGCGCAATGAGCGCGGCTAATATTCTCAAGCCGGCGCTGGCGCGCGGTGAAATTCAGATTATAGGCGCAACTACTC
The DNA here is from genome assembly GCA_022768695.1 of Clostridia bacterium. GTDB lineage: Bacteria > Bacillota > Clostridia > UBA1381 > UBA1381 > JALEPO01. The sequence continues at coordinate 23,023 of JALEPO010000089.1, read as the reverse complement.
TGACAGAATACCGTAAGCATATCGAAAAAGATTCCGCTCTTGAAAGACGTTTTCAGCCGGTGCTTATAGACGAGCCGTCTATTGATGAAAGCATAGAGATATTAAAAGGAATTAAGGATTATTATGAGGATTACCATAAGGTAAAAATATCAGACAGAATAATAGAAGATGCGGTAAGAATGTCGGAAAGATATATTACTGACAGATTTTTACCTGACAAAGCGATTGACGTAATCGATGAGGCCGGCTCAAAGGTAAATTTGAAAAATAAGGCGATTTATGAAGTGAAGCTGCTAAAGGAGCGTCTTGCGGATTTGGATCTAAAGACCGAGGAGGCTACGGAAAAGGCTGATTTTGAAAAGGTCGCAAACTTAAAAACCGAGAAGCTTCAGCTTGAACAGAGCATTGCAAAGACGGAGGCCGATGCGGCAAACGTTGAAATTACATTTGATGATATTGCGGCTGTTATTGAGGGCTGGACGAAGATACCCGTACACAGACTTACAGAGGATGAATCACAGAAGCTGCTTAATCTTGAGGATAGAATTCATCAGCGCGTTATAGGTCAGGATGAAGCGGTGAATGCTGTTTCGCAGGCAATCCGTCGCGGCAGAGCGGATATAACAAACAAAAAAAGACCGGTATCCTTTATATTTGCCGGTCCTACAGGAGTGGGTAAAACAGAGCTTGTAAAAACTATTGCAGAGGTAATGTTTGATACCGAGGAAGCTTTAATAAGAATAGATATGTCGGAATATATGGAGAAGCATGCTGTATCAAAGCTTAACGGCTCGCCGCCGGGATATGTCGGATATGACGATGCCGGTCAGCTTACCGAAAAGGTGCGCAGAAAGCCGTATTCCGTAATTCTGCTTGATGAGATTGAAAAGGCGCATCCTGAGGTATTTAATTTATTCCTGCAAATCCTTGACGACGGAAGAATTGCTGACAGTCACGGCAAGATAGTTAATTTTGAAAACACTATTATCATTATGACAACAAATGCCGGTTCTGAATTTAAGAGTACCGCTCCGGGATTTATGTCGGATGATACGCTTACAATGGCGGATAATGTCGATAAGAGCCTGAAGCAGTTCTTCAAGCCTGAATTTCTGAACAGAATTGACGAGATAGTAACCTTTAAGCCGCTTACACAAGCGGAGCTTCGTCAGATTATTAACCTGTTGCTTAAGGATATTGTTGAAAAGCTTAATGAAAAGGGCGCTGAGCTTATTGTTACGGATAAGGCTAAGGAATTGATATTAAATCATGGATATGATAAAAAATATGGCGCAAGACCGTTAAAGCGCGCTATACAGAAGCTGCTTGAGGATAAGCTTGCGAAGCTTTCGCTTATGGGACAAATTCAAGAGGGAACACAAATTACCGCAGATGCGAACGGAAAGGAAATTACCCTTAATGCTGTTTTGATGGCACAGTGATGAATAAAAAAAGGAAATTCCATATGGGAATTTCCTTTTTTTTGCGTTAATTATATACAACAATCAATTTAGCAACACCTTTTGATGAGCAAACAAGAATTTTTGAGCAATCCTTGCCGTAATACTGAGCCGATTTCAAATCAGTAAATGCCATCTCGGTGGTAGTATCCTCCGCATATTTGCTTAACTCCTCTCTGTTTGATTCCATGCGGATAATTTTTGTTGAGGAGGTTATTTCAACCTCTTCATAATCTGTATCGTCAACGTTTCCTTCACTGTCGAAGCCGTTCTTTGTAACGTACAGCTTCTTCTCATCCTCAAATACCTGACTTACATTATACATACAAGCTCTTGAGTAGATGGTGGAGATTGAGCTGCTTGTATAAATTTCATCCCGGTATTGGTTTGCATCAGCGTTCCATGAAGGCTTGCCGCCTGCGTCAAGAGTCTTATATCTGTAGTCAAATTTATATGACTGATAGTTGTTTTCCTCGGTAGGCTCCTGTTCCTCGTTCCAGTCGTAAAGCTTGCCGTCATTTTGTACGTTACCGTCAAGAACAGCTGCAATATCATTGAATTTAATATTGTTAATTCTGTCTTTGACACGCTTTGAGGTGTCATATGCAAACTGAATAACATCGCCCACTACTATATCCGAGAACTCTGTTTCTGTAAGTGTCTGCCATGATTTTACCGTTGTCTGCGCATCATTGCCGGGACCGTAATAAACGCTTATTTCCTGTGCGGATTCATCGGTTTCGGTATTATAGCTTGATGACGGAAGTGCTGACACTATACCGAAGTTTGTTGCTCTTGAAACCTCTGTAACCGAATTATCCTTGTTTGAATAAACAAGAACAAGACCGGCAATTTTAGAAGATTTTAAGTCGTATGCTTCAACGTAATATTTTGTATTATTTGTAAAGTTCTTTGAAGCATAGCCGTTTTTGTCCTTTCTGTCCTTCGGGACAAATATTACTGTTGTTGAAGAATCGGTTGAGAACACTGTTGAGCTTGTTGTACTGCCCAAAGTTTTAAAGCTTCCTTTTTTTGTTGATGCAGTTCCGCCCGATGCTGAGAATATATATTGATCAAGGTCGCTGTATTTGACGATAGTGTCAGTGCTTTCGTTCTGTGTACCGGTTGTTTCTGCGTCAAGTGTGACTATGCTTGTTACAAGGTTGTTTGAAATTGTAACTCTTGCAACCTGTGAGCATGATGTTATATTAGGCTTATCTGAGCCGTATATTGCCTGTGCCATTGATTCCTCAGCGTCAGCGTTATTGTACTTAGCCGATTGCTCAAGATGCTCAACAGCTGCGTCGTAATCCATGGTGCTGCCGTTTAATCTTACCTTATCCTTCAGCTGGTAGGTTTTTGCGGCGGTGCCGTTGGTGTAAAGTGTAATATAACCTGCGTCTTCGCATTCTTCTACAAACGCATTTGCAATATATGCGTAAGGACGATTTTCTGTTGCGGTATCAATTGTACCGTAAACAACCGTATTATACATATCAAGATAGAAAGTTCCCGAAACACCAACCTTTATGCTTTTTCCCGATTGATTTTTGTTTATGTAATCCTCGCACATACTGCCGATTTTGTATTTATCAGTGCCTATGTACATATATCCTTCTTCGGTAGTGGATATAGAACCCTTAACCGGCTTTGATGTAACATAGACTGTGTATAACGAACCGTCAAGACTTTTTGCGTAAAGAACTACATCGCCGGCTGCGATAGCTGTCAGCTCTATTTGTGAACCGTTTTTCTGAACGGTGTATGAATATTCCGAGCTGTTAGGGTCGAGAATAATGCTTCTTCCGGAAACTAACTTATCTGTAATTTTGTAATCTGAGGTTTTGGGAGCCTGATATGCAACGATTGTTTCATAGTTATAAATCTGAATAAGATTTATATCGCCGTCCGAACCGCTGTCGGTAAGCTTTACATCGCCGTATATAAAGTGCTCGCTGTCAGGTGAAAGCCACTGCTCAACAGCCTCTGACAATGAATAATCGTTATTGCCGAGAGTGATTGTATCTGTGCTGATTGGCTTTCCGTTGTATCTTACCGAAGCATTTTTTGTGCTTACCTTTATGCTTTTCTTTTTACCGTTTTCATCATAAACCAACGTTGTGCCGTTGTAGCTTATAATTTTATCGAAGTTTACTTCAAATTCCGTATTTTTTGTTGTTTCATCGTCTATAGCAATAAGCGTTTTATGATCGCTTAGTTTATCCAGTCTGTAATAAATCGTAATAATATTGCCAAGGAATTTGTTTAAATCAGTAACGTTTTTCGTATAGTCTGAGAAATCGATAATTATTTCCTCGCCGGAAGCGTTCATTATATCCATCTGACGGTTTGCAAGCTTAACCGTACATTCGCTGGAAACGAAATCTTCAACCCCGACAAGTGTGCCCTTTAGCTTGACTACATTAAGGTAATCGGTAAGAAATGTTTTTTCTGTGGGAACCCACTGCGCATTCTGGTATTCCATCAATTCTACCTCAAGCGAGTTATACATAAGCTGTGCAATAACGCCTCTGGGTGCTGCGTCTTTATCGCTTGTGCCTGAAATATGGTCCTTAAGCTTTAGAGAAGCGGCAGTCTGAGTGTATCCGTTAGGCCAGCCACCCTTTGATTCGGCGGTATCTACATAGCCTAAGGCGCAAACCATCATTTTTTGTGCCTGCTCATATGTAACTGGGTCGTCCGGCATAAATTCCTCATCACTCATTCCGTTTATTATTCCGAGCGAATAGGCTGTGTTAATAAAATTCTTTGCCCACATATCAATGTCATTAAAGGGCGCCGAATTATAAACAGGCTTGTCCTCGTATCCCATCATACATACAAGCATTTTTGTAAATTCAGCTCTGGTAATTGTGTTATCAGGTCTAAAAGTGTTTGTGCCGTCACTTTCCTCGTAGCCATTGATAACGTTAAGCTTTGAAAGCGTTATAATTGCTTCTCTGTACTTACTGTCATTAATGTCCGTAAAGGATTCGGCAGAAGCAATGGCGGAAAATGCCATTGAAAGCAGCATTATAAGCAATGCCGCCAATGAAAATTTTTTCTTCATTGAAAAGTCCTCCCATTCTTATCCTTAATAAATAGCATATATTATTATTTTATCACTTTTTTTCATATAAGTCAATCAATAAAATATTTCAAATTTGTGAATATTAATAAAAATATGTAAATTAATTTATTTATCATTGAAATAATTATGATAAAGTGATACAATGGATAAATAGATGCTATGCAAAAATGCGAAAAGGAGAAGCACCAAATGAACGAGAAAAAATCACCGTTTAAAAATCCGCTGATAACAATGCTTATAATATCGGTGGGTTTAACGGTTTTACTGAATGTATTTATTTCTTTTGCAGCCTCACAGCCCAAAAAAGAAATAACCTATAATGAATTTATGACTATGCTTGATAATAATCAAGTGAACGAGGTTGTATTAAAAACCGATAGATTGATTATATATGAAAACGTTGATGAAAATTCCGAGGAAGTGAAAAACATTGAAGCTGCCGGAAAAATGGCAGGCAATCTTTCGGAAAGAATTTTCGGCAGAAATACAGACAGTACGGATATAATCGAAAATGCAAAAAAAGAAATGCGCAAGGTTTATTATACCGGTTATATAAACGACGACAGGCTGCTTGAAAAGCTTGATGAAAAGGGTGTAACATACGGTCGTTCACTTGAAAACTCAAGCGGAATGCTTGAATTTTTCCTGTGGAACATCATGCCGTTTTTGCTTATATTTGCTCTTATGATGTTTTTTTCGCGCTCGCTTTCCAAGAAAATGGGCGGCGGTGGAATTATGGGAATAGGTCAGTCCAATGCGAAGATGTATAATATAGAAAATAAGACCGGAGTTACATTTGCGGATGTTGCCGGGCAGGAGGAGGCTAAGGAATCGCTTGATGAAATAGTTGATTTCCTTCATAATCCGACAAAATATACGGCGATAGGTGCAAAACAGCCCAAGGGCGCATTGCTTGTCGGCCCTCCGGGTACCGGTAAGACGCTTCTTGCAAAGGCTGTTGCGGGTGAAGCCAATGTGCCGTTTTTCTCGCTTTCCGGTTCGGAATTTGTGGAAATGTTTGTGGGCGTGGGCGCTTCAAGAGTAAGAGATTTATTCAAACAGGCTTCCGCAAAAGCACCGTGTATTATATTTATTGATGAAATTGACGCTATAGGCAAATCACGAGATAATCAGCTAAGCTCAAATGATGAGCGTGAACAGACTCTGAACCAGCTGCTTTCAGAAATGGACGGCTTCGATTCCTCAAAGGGGCTTGTTATCCTTGCCGCAACAAACCGTCCTGAGGTTTTGGATAAAGCGCTGCTGCGTCCCGGACGCTTTGACAGACGCATTATCGTTGAAAAGCCTGACCTAAAGGGACGCGAGGATATTCTTAAGGTGCATATTAAAAATGTTAAAACCGATCCTTCCATTGATTTACACGCTATGGCTCTTGCTACAAGCGGAGCGGTAGGCGCGGATCTTGCAAATATGGTAAATGAGGCGGCGCTGCGCGCGGTGCGTATGGGCAGAAAGCTTGTTTTGCAGGAGGATTTGATGGAGGCTGTTGAGGTTATTATAGCGGGTAAGGAAAAGAAGGATAGAATATTGTCCGAAAATGAAAAGCGGATAGTTGCTTTCCATGAGGTAGGTCACGCGCTTGCAACCGCCCTCCAGAAAAATACTCAGCCGGTTCATAAAATCACGATTGTTCCGCGTACAATGGGCGCCTTGGGATACACAATGCAGATGCCTGAGGAGGAAGAAAAGTATCTGATGTCAAAGGATGAAATACTTGATCAGCTTACTGTGTTCCTTGCCGGCCGTGCTGCGGAGGAAATTGTATTTAACACAAAGACAACCGGAGCTTCAAATGATATTGAACGCGCAACAGCGCTTGCAAGAAATATGATTACACAGTATGGTATGTCGGATAAATTTGGCATGGCGGGGCTTGAGAGCGTTCAGAATAAATATCTTGACGGCAGAAGTGTATCGAATTGTTCCGAGGAAACTAAAACCGCTGTCGATAACGAGGTTGTATCTGTATTGAAGAATTGCTACGATAAGGCATTGCTTTTACTTAATGAAAACAGAGAGGCTCTTGATGAAATTGCTGAATTCCTTATTGATAAGGAAACCATAACCGGCGACCAGTTTATGGAGATATTCAATAAGGTGAATGAAAGACATAACGGGCAGGAAGCAGCTGAACAGGCGGAGGAAAACGCAAATGATTGATACATTTGCGCATCGCCTCAGACAGCTTCGCAAGGAGAAGGGCATAACTCAGGAATCTCTCGGATATATTGCGGGTGTAAACAGGAGTGCGGTAGCAAACTGGGAAAAGGGGATAAGATGTCCTTCACCGATAGTGCTAAGAAATCTTGCAATATATTTCAATGTTTCAAGTGATTATCTGTACGGAAGAACAAATGAACGCAGACAAGTAATTGTATCACCCGCGTCGGAAATTGATTTATCAAAGCTGAATGCGGACGGTATGAAAATGCTTGCAGAGTTTTACCGTTTTTTAATAAATGACAGTAAATACAGAGCGGATTAATTAAAAGCGTCTAATATTAGTTAAAAATTTTAAAAAAGAGAAAAAATGTCTTGACATTTTTTCTCTTTTATTGTATAATAGCAAAGTCTGTGATAACAGGCAATCCTTGCCCGAAGCGGGGCTTCGGGACTAAAGTCCATAAGGAGGTGTAGAAAATGGCTGAAAAAATTATTAACAGCTATGAAACAATTTTTATCATTGATGCAACACTTAATGAGGAAAGCGTAACTGCCCTTAAGGATAAGTTTACATCACTTATCGAAAAGAACGGTGAGCTTGAGTCAGTTGATGAGTGGGGCAAGAGAAGACTTGCTTATGAAATTAATGATAGAACAGAAGGTTTTTACTATCTTGTAAACTTCAAGGCTGATGCTGATTTCCCAAAGGAATTGGACAGACAGTATAAGATTACAGAAGGTATCCTTAGAACTATCATCATCAGAAAAGATGAGGAATAAGCGATGAACAAAGTAATTTTAATGGGAAGGCTAACACGCGATGTTGAAATGCGTCAGACGCCTAACGGTGTAAGCGTTGCAAGATTTTCAATCGCAGTTGACAGACGTTTTTCCGGCAAGGACGGACAGCGTCAGGCTGATTTTATAAACTGCGTTGCATGGCGTCAGACAGGTGAGTTTATTGCACGTTACTTTCAGAAGGGCAGTATGATTGCTGTTGTAGGCAGTATCCAGTCAAGAAGCTGGGATGGTCAGGACGGCAAAAGACAGTATGCTACTGAAGTAGTTGTTGACGAGGCGTATTTTACCGGCTCGAAGGCTGAAACAGGCTCAGGTGCAAGAACAAACACAGGCGGCGGTTACCAAAACCAGAACGGCTATCAGAATTCATATCAGGGCAGCGGGTTTAACGCTCCAGCTCCGGCACCGGGTGCAGAACCGAACTTTGACGATTTTGATTCGTCGGGGTTTGCGGATTTTGACGGCTCCGAGGATGATTTGCCGTTTTAATTGAAACAATGATAAATCTTGATAAGGAGGAAAACCATCATGGCTGAAAGAAATGACAGACCACAGAGAGCAAGAAGACCTAAGAAAAAGGTTTGTATGTTCTGTGTAGATAAGGTAGAGCATATTGATTACAAGGATACAGCAAAGCTAAGAAGATATGTATCTGAGAGAGGCAAGATTGTTCCAAGACGTATCAGCGGTAACTGTGCAAAGCACCAGAGACAGCTTACAACAGCTATCAAGCGTGCAAGAATAGTTGCATTATTGCCTTTCGTTGCTGAATAATTGAATTTTAAAACAGGATGCTTTAGGCATCCTGTTTCTTTTTTGGGAGGTGTTTCATAATGAAACGATATTTAAATTTTTTATTCTTCCTTAGTATGCAGACTTTGCATATATTCATCCATAGCGTCTGCAACCTGCTTGGAATAATTTACAGCCTCAACAACCGTTTTAGCGCCTCTTACAACATCGCCCGAAGCAAAGATACCGTCACGGGTAGTTTCTCCGAAGGTATTTGTTACAAGCAGCCCCTTTTCGTTCACCTCAAGACCTGTTGTTGTTGAAACAATTCTGTCCTTAGGTCCCTGACTGATTGCTATGATTGTAGAATCAGCCGGATACAAATCCTCAGTGCCGCGTATCGGATAGAGATGACCTCTTCCATCACATTCAAGCTCGACAAATACAACACCCTCTTCAGTGATTTCCACCGGCTCAACGTGCATAACAAAATCAACACCGTCAAATTTTGCATATTCAACCTCGCGGTCGCTTGCGGCAAGATGGTCGCTTCGCGAGAATACCGTTACTTTCTTACAGCCGTGTCTTAAAGCTGTTCTTGCAACGTCCATTGCGGAGTTTCCGGCGCCTATAATATTCAGACTTTCGCCGAGGTTATATACATCCGGGTTTGTAAGATAATTAATTGCAAAATGTACATTTCCCAAAGTTTCGCCCTTGATATGCAGCGTGTTTGGCTTCCAGACGCCCGTACCGATAAATATAGCGCTGTAACCGTCGCGGAACATATCGTCAACACTGATTGTTGTGCCGATTGATGTGTTAGGACGAATTTTAATTCCAAGCTCCATAAGCTTTTCCTTGTATTTTTCCAAAAGTGATTTCGGAAGTCTGAATTCAGGAATACCATACCGCAGCACGCCGCCTATTTTTTCCCTTGCTTCGAAAATTGTTATATCATAACCACGCTGCGCAAGCAAAATTGCGATGGTTATACCGGCAGGGCCTGAGCCTATAATGCCGGCGCGTATACCGTTCTTTTCAATTTTGTCAAAACTCAGCTTATCAAAATAATTTTCCGATATATAGTTTTCAATGCTGCTTATCTGAACCGGAGCGCCTTTTTTATTAAGAACACAATGTCCTTCACATTGGTTTTCGTGATTGCATATAAGTGAGCATATTACTGAAAGAGGATTGTTAGAAAAAAGCATTTCTCCTGCTTTTGTTATATCACCCTCTAAAAATGTATGTATCATATCCGGAATAGGTGTATTTATAGGACACCCTGTTCTACACATTGGTTTTTTGCAGTTAAGACAACGTTTTGCCTCATTTATTACATGAAGAGCCATTGATTTACCTCCGATAAATGTTCTAAGCCGGCTATAAGTCGGCGAATATTAATTTAATTCTATTATAATATAATTTTTTTGGTTTGTCAATTTCAATTTTGGTTAAAATATAGTATATTTTATGACATAACATAAGATTTTTTGTTAAAAAGTTTACAATTACCCCCCTTGACAGAATGAAAAAAATTTTATATACTAATTGTCAATTACCATGAATATTACATATTATATATAACTGAACAGACGGCAATTAATTTTGTCAGTCGGGCTGTATTTATACGGCAGCAGGGCATAATATACCTGTGGGACAGTATATAACTGTTTCATGGGTATTTTTCATGTAAAGGAGTGTTAGTTATGGAAAATAAAAAAATAGCAAATCGTGTTTCTGTTATAAGTATTGCTGTTAATATGGCTCTTTCTGTTTTTAAGCTTATAGCGGGATTAATAGCTCATTCAAGCGCTATGGTTTCGGACGCGGTACACAGTGCGTCTGATGTGGTAAGTACGATAGCTGTTATTGCCGGAGTTAATATATCGGCGCGTGAATCGGACAGCGGACATCAGTACGGTCATGAAAGAATGGAGGCTATATTCTCAATTCTCTTATCTGTTTTGCTTTTTGCGACCGGTTTGGGAATAGGCTACGGCGCTGTTATGAAGATAATCGGCGGCAATTACGGTGAATTGCAGGCACCGGGACGACTCGCGCTTGTTGCCGCAGTAATTTCAATAGCGGTGAAGGAATGGATGTTCCATTTTACAAAAAGAGCCGCAAAGAAAATAAATTCTACTGCGCTTATGGCTGACGCATGGCATCACAGAAGCGATGCGCTTTCTTCAATTGGTTCATTTGCGGGTATTTTGGGAGCGCGTCTGGGTTTACCGATATGTGACCCTATTGCCGGAGGTATTATTTGTATATTTATTGCAAAGGCGGCATGGGATATATTTTATGACGCCACAAATCAGCTTGTTGATAAGTCCTGTGACGAAAGCGTTTGCAGTGAGCTTCGTGAACTGGTAGAAAAGCAGGAGGGTGTTGTGTCTGTTGATGATCTTAAAACTCGTCTTTTCGGTTCAAAGGTATATGTGGATGTTGAGATAGGCGCTGACGGAAATCTTACATTATATAAGGCTCATGATATTGCACAGCGTGTACATGATAATATTGAACAGTCATTTCCTAATGTGAAGCATTGCATGGTTCATGTCAATCCAAAAAATATCGGGTAAACAGCGGGAAATTACGCATTAACCCCTTGACAAAATATAAAAATAAATGTATAATTACTTTATTATGCTAAAGTGATAAAGCAGAAAGGAAACAGAAAATATGTCAGATTGGAAGCTGCATACACCTAATGGTGTAAACGATATACTGCCCGAGGAGTGCAGTATAAAAAAAGAAATTGAAAGTACAATATGGTCGGTATTCACCTCTATTGGTTATAAGGAGGTTGAAACGCCGTCTTTTGAATACTATGATTGTTATATTGGCACAGGCGGACAGATTTCTCAGGAAACAATGTTCAAGTTTTTTGATGAGCAGGGAAGAATACTTACGCTCCGTTCTGATTTTACAACTTCAATTGCGCGTATGGCAGCAACAAAGGAAGCTGATAAGGTAATGCCGCTGCGTTATATGTACACTGGCAATGTTTTCCGCGCGGAGCAGACTCAGGGCGCGAGAAGACGCGAGTTTACGCAGAGCGGAATAGAGCTTATAGGCTCATATTCACCTGCTGCTGACGCTGAGGTTATATCAGCAGCGATAGAGGCGATTATGGCTGTCGGAATTGAGGATTTCTCAATGGAAATAGGTCAGGTTGCTTTCTTCAACGGTCTTGTCGAACAGGCAGGGCTTGATGAGGCGCTTACTGAAAAGCTGCGTGAAAGAATTGACTCAAAGGACTCTGTTGGAATTAAAACTATTGTAAACAAGCTTGACATAGATGATGACATTAAAAATCTTATGATTGAGCTGCCGTATCTTTTCGGCGATTTAAACACCATTGAAAAAGCATATGTAAACGGACTTAATGAAACCTCAAAGCTTGCGCTTGATAATCTTAAGCGTATATATGAGCTTTTGTGCCTGTATGGATTTGAAAAATATATTTCGATTGATTTGGGTATGCTGCAAAGTATAGATTACTACACAGGTTCAATATTCAAGTGCTATACTCACGGTGTGGGATTTCCTATTTGTGCCGGCGGCAGATATGATAAGCTGATGGGCAGATTTGGTGCGCCTAAGGGTGCGGTAGGTGTTGCGATAGGCATAAACAGAATAATGACGGCGCTTGGCAGAAAAGCTTCCGAGGGTGTTTCCGCATCGCTTATTTTTGCGGAGAAGAATGCCGAGGGCATTGCATATGAGCTTGCGTATAATCTTCGTGTAAACGGCTGTCTTGTTGAAATGTATATCGGCGACGGTGATTACAGAGATGCGGAGGAATATTCTAACAGAACAGATATAGGCTGTATGCTCAGAGTGTTCCCTGACGGAAAACTGCAAATTAAGGATTTTACAAAGCAGGAAATAATTGAAACTACAGCTAATGCATTTCTTGGCTATTATGAGGATGACTGTTGTGATGACGACTGCGGCTGCGGTCATGACCATCATGATGGCCATCACCATCACGACTGTGACTGCTGCTGATATTATTTAGAAAGGGAACAGAATTATGAGATATTTAACTGTCGCTTTGGCAAAGGGAAGACTTGCCGAGCTTGCAATGGATATATTTACACAGATTGGTATGGATTGTGCCGAGATGAGAGAAAAAACAAGAAAGCTGATTTTTACCGACGAGGTAAACAAGATGAAATTTATTCTTGTTAAGGCTTCGGATGTGCCTACATATGTTGAATACGGCGCGGCGGATATAGGTATTGTCGGCAAGGATACTATTCTTGAGGAATGCCGCAATCTTTATGAAATGGTTGATTTGGGTTTTGGAAAATGCAAGATGGCTGTTTGCGGGCCTGTTGAACTAAAGGGGAAGCTTGATAAAATAACAAACCTTCGCGTTGCTTCAAAGTATCCGCATATTGCGCTTAAATATTTTCAGGACGATAAGGGACAGACTATTGATATTATAAAGCTTAACGGTTCTGTTGAGCTTGCACCGCTTGTTGGCTTGTCAGATGTTATTGTGGATATTGTCGAAACAGGAAAAACACTTAAGGAAAACGGTCTTGATGTGCTTGAGGATGTTTGTCCGTTAAGCGCAAGATTTGTTGTAAACAAGGTAAGCATGAAAATGGAAAAGGAACGTATCATGCATATTGTTGAAGAATTTACTAAATTAACGGAGGCGGAATAATATGAGAATTTATCCGGCGATAGATATTAAAGACGGAAACTGCGTTCGTCTTTTGCAGGGACGTTTTTCTGATGTTACAGTTTACGGAAACAGTCCTGCGGATATGGCTAAGAAATGGGAAAGCTTAGGCGGTGAATTTATCCATGTTGTTGACCTTGACGGGGCGCTTAAGGGGCATGGCGTGAATGCGGAGATTATAAAGGAAATCTGCCGCAGTGTAAACGTACCTGTTCAGACGGGCGGCGGAATTCGTACAATGGAGGATATTGAAGCGAAGCTGGCATGTGGAATAAACCGTGTAATCATAGGCACAAAGGCGGTTTCGGACAGTGAATTTGTAAAGCGCGCGGTTGATAAGCACAAAGAGAAGATTGTTATTGGAATTGACGCTAAGGACGGAATGGTAGCAATAGAGGGCTGGGAAAAAACAAGTGATTTTACAGCTGTTGAATTTGCGAAAAAAATGGTTGATATTGGCGTGTCAACTATAGTTTACACCGATATTGCAACAGACGGAACTCTTGCCGGACCTAACACAGCGGCAATGAAGGAAATGGTATCAAGCGTAAAAGCTGATATAATTGCTTCGGGCGGAGTAGGAAGCATTGAGCATATCAAGTCGTTAATTCCTACAGGTGTTGAGGGTGTTATTGTCGGACGCGCCTTGTATACGGGGGATGTTAAGCTTGACGAGGCAGTAGAAATGCTTAAAGCGGAGGTAAAATAATGAGAGTAAGAAAAAAGAAAAATCTTGACGCTCGTATGGAACGCTGCAGCAGCGTGCATATTCCAAATCCTGAGGATTGGAAGGGAAAGTGGAAGGAGCTTTTCGGAAATGATAATCCTATTCATATTGAAATAGGCTGCGGCAAGGGCAGCTTTATAACGGGAATGGCAAAAAAATATCCCAAAATTAATTTTATTGCCATTGAAAAGGTTGAAGATGTAATTGTTATGGCTATGGAGAAGGCTGTTGACGCGGAGCTTAAAAATGTATTTTTTATGGATATGGACGCTGAAAAGATAGAGGATATTTTTGAAAAGGGTGAAATTGAAAGAATTTATCTTAATTTCTCCGATCCATGGAAGAAGAAAAAACAGGCAAAGCGCCGTCTTACTCATAAGCGTTTTCTTGACCGCTATAAGAATGTTCTTAATGAGGGCGACTATATATATTTTAAAACAGATAATCGCGCCCTTTTTGAATTTTCTCTTAATTCCTTTGTACAGGAGAATTATAAGCTTGAGAATATTTCCTTTGATTTGCACAATTCAGATTATAAGGATAATGTTATGACGGAATATGAGAAGCGTTTTTCAGAAGCGGGTATGCCGATTTACAGAGTTGAGGCGGTATATATAGGCTGGAAGGATGAAAGAAAAAAACCTACACTGCCCGAGGTTGTGCAGGACATGGTTCAGGAAACAGCAGCGAAAATTCCGGAGCTTATAGATAAAATTAAAAAACAGCCTGATGACGAAAAATCAAATAAACAGGAATAATAAAGAGCTGCCGCAAAATGCGGCGGCTCCTTTGGTTTGAACTCACATCAGTAAAAATAGAAGTTTTCTTATTTATCAGGAAATAGTACCTTTCGATACTATTGAAAGTCCGCTTATCGGAGTGGAGCTAAGCAGAACGACAGTCCCGATAGGGACCTTTTTATTTTGCCTGCTTACCATCAATAAACACATTTATACATTCGGCATTGAAATCGGTAGGTTTTTTTGTCCATATGCATAAGTCGGCATCCTTGCCGATTTCAAGCGTTCCTACACGGTCGGAAATTCTACAGTTTTTTGCAGCTGTAACAGTGAGCGCTTCAAGAGCTTTTTCTTCGTTCATGCCGTTTTTTACCGCCATTACCGCGCATAATGGCAGATTACCTATTGTTATTTCCGGATGGTCTGTTATTATGGCAACATCTATTCCTCTTTCCGAGAGATTTCTGTATGTATCAAATGTCAGATTTTTAAGCTCCGGCTTGCTTCTGTCCGAAAGCGTAGGACCCAACATTATTGGAAGCTTTTCCTGTTCAAGAATATCCGCTATGCGGTCGCCGTCTGAGCAATGCTCAATAGTAACGTCAATATTAAACTCCTTGCCTAACCGTATTGCGCTGCAAATGTCATCCGCGCGGTGCGCATGAATTTTAACCGGAATTTCACGGCTGAGAACAGGGAGCATTGCGTCAAGCTTTATATCAAATTCGGGTTTTTCGTTATCATCTTCGTCCTCGTAGTATCTGTCAAGCTGTTCTTTGTAGTTCTGTGCTTTAATCAGCAGCTCACGGATAAGCGCCATGGTTCCCATACGCGTAACAGGCGTCTGATTTTTTTCGTTATATACAGCCTTTGGATTTTCTCCTAAGGCAAATTTCATTGCTGCCGGCGCTTTTAAAATCATATCGTCAACGCATATGCCGTATGTTTTAACCGCCGCAAATTGTCCTCCTACAGGATTTGCGCTGCCGGGACCTGTTACTACAGTGGTAACACCTGCGCCGCGCGCTTCTTCAAAGCCGCGGTCGAATGGATTTATTGCGTCTATCGCTCGGAGATGAGGAGTTACGGGATCGCTGTCCTCGTTGCCGTCGTCACCTTCAAAACCGAGTGAATCCTCAAACATACCTACATGACAATGAGCGTCAATTAAACCCGGCATTACAATGTTGCCTTTTGCGTCAATGACCTTGTCTGCCTCAAAGGGTTTGTTTTCGCCTATATATATGATTTTTTCGTCAAAAAGGATACAGCCGTCATTATAATTTTTGCCGGTCATTGTAAGTATTTCTGCATTTTTGATTAATGTTTTCATAAATTGCCTTTCTGTTATAAATTATTGTTTAAAGGCGTGCGCGTCCGCACGCCGCCCGAAACTGCGTTTCGGACAATCTCAAAATAGAGTAATTAAAAAAGTTCCCATAGAAACTTTTTTAATTTTAAGCAAACTGACGCTCAGGTCGTCAGTTTGCAAACACCTCTCCGCCCTTCGGGCACCTCTCCTCAAGGAGAGGTTATTAAAAGCCTCCCCTAATAGGGGAGGTGTCGCCGTTAGGCGACGGAGGGGTTTATGGCGGAAATTTTAATATTAAAACCCCTCAGTCACTTCGTGACAGCTCCCCTATTAGGGGAGCCTTGAAACCCACAAAGCGGCTTTTGCCAAAGGCAAAAGTGTCAAGGGGAGGCTTAATTAAGCTAAACAACAATTTATAAATGCAGAAATAAAAAGGAGGAGAGTTGCAACGCAACTCTCCGAGGGGTTATATATTAATCTTTTGAAAAAAGAGATTAACCGATATTTTCGTTATATGACTTTACAAAGTCAGGATATGCTGATGCAAGACCATGCTCTGTTGAATCAAGACCCTTGATTTCATCCTCAGGCTTAGCACGAAGAATACCTGCCTTCTTAAGAATTAAGAACATCAATCCACCTACTACAGCTGCCCATACAATAAGTGATACCGCACCCAGTGTCTGAACTCCCAAAGCCTTTAAGCCGCCACCGTAGAACAATCCCGGCAGGAAGCTATCGCCTAACAATGCAGGATCGCTTGCGAACAAGCCTACAGCAATCGTACCCCAAAGACCGCATACACCATGCACGCTGATAGCGCCTACAGGGTCGTCAATCTTAAGCTTTGTATCAATAAACGGAATTGCAAGACACATCAAGATACCGCCTACAACACCGATAATAACAGATGCAAATGGTGAAACAACATCGCAAGGAGCTGTTACAGCAACAAGACCGCCAAGCACACCGTTCAATGTCATCGAAACATCAGGCTTACCGTAACGGAACCATGTAAAGAACATTGATGTAATTGCAGCTGCACAAGCAGCAAGGTTTGTTGTGATAAATACCTTTGCGGCAACTTCTACACCGCCTTCTGAAAGCCCGCCTGTTGAAGCAGGGTTAAATCCGAACCAGCCTACCCACAGGATAAGTACGCCCAACGCGCCGATAAGAATGTTATGACCCGGTATAACATTTACCTTGCCGTCTTTGGTATACTTGCCGATTCTCGGACCAAGGATAGCTGCGCCAACAAATGACATTGTACCGCCAAGCATATGTACGATAGCTGAACCGGCAAAATCATGGAAGCCAAGCTCTGAAAGCCATCCGCCGCCCCAAACCCAGTGACCTGCGATTGGATAAATAAACAATGAAATTGCTGCCGAATAAATACAATATGCTTTAAAATCCGTTCTTCCAGCTACAGCGCCCGATACGATAGTCGCTGATGTGGCACAGAATACCGTCTGGAAGAATAACGCTGTGTAATCAACATTTTCAGCTCCGGCAAGACCGTTCATGAACATATCTCCAAACGGAATTCCTATAAAACCGTTACCTTCGCCGTACATTAGTCCATAGCCGATTAGCCAGTAAATAATTGAACCGAACATAAAGTCAACTATGTTCTTCATAATAATGTTACCTGTGTTTTTGCTTCTTGTAAAGCCTGCCTCAACCATTGTGAAACCTGTCTGCATAAAGAACACCAGCACACCGCCAAAGAATAGCCAGAAACAGTCCACTGCTGCCGTTAATAATTCTGTACTCATAATCAATCATCCTCCCAATTTTAACGCTTTTTATAACAAAGCTTCTCTGTCCTCTTCACCGGTTCTAACCTTAATTACTCTTGAAACCGGAGAAACAAAAATCTTTCCGTCGCCAATTTCGCCTGTTCTTAAAACTGAAACAGCTGTATCTACAACATCTTCCACCGGTACTGTGCATACAACCATTTCAATCTTTACCTTCGGCAACAAATCAACATTATATTCAACACCTCTGTACTGATGCTTCTGTCCTTTCTGCACGCCATAACCTAATACATTGGTTACAGTCATACCATTGATGCCGATTGCATTAAGAGCAGTCTTTAACTCCTCAAGCTTGCTCTGTCTGGTGATAATTTCGATTTTTGTCATTTCTGCCATGACTAAAACTCCCCTTTCTCTTAAACAAAAAGGCGTGTCCGGCAAACTATAATCTAATCTGCCAAACACGCCATTGTGCTTAATTTTAATTTATAAGTATTTGTTAAGCAAAAAAAGTGCATCTACATGGACTTATCTCCATGCAAACACACCTTTGTGCTTAACAACTTTAACTATGCCCTTATTATACTCTCCTCAGGCTATAATGTCAATACCCAAATTTAATTTTAGCCAACACTAACAAAACAACAGTTTTCATTTTGCCCATTTTAAGAAAAAATGAACAAAAGATGAATAAAATATGAACACGGTATAATTTTTTAAAACAAGATATTGACAAGATAAGCTTTTTTGTGTTATAATGTTGCAAGCATGATAAAGGGAGGTTACGAAAATGTCGGATTTTGTACTTGACAAACAAATACAAACGCCAATAGAATCGTATATGAGCCCTTTATTTTCTTTTTTATTTTTAAAGCAATAGACAATGATTAGATTTTATCTGTCATTTGTCTTTTTTTTTGCACTATACCAAAAAAACAGCACAGCGAAAGGAGCATGATTAATATGAAAGGACAATTAATTCTGGAAAACGGCACACGTTTTACCGGAACGCTTTTCGGCGACATAAAAAATATTGTCGGTGAGGTTGTTTTTACTACAGGTATGACGGGCTATCAGGAAACGCTCACAGACCCATCATTCGCAGGTCAGATTGTTACAATGACATTCCCTCTTATCGGTAATTACGGCATTAATCTTGAGGATATGGAGGCAAAACACACTAATCTTAAAGCATTCATTGTCAGAGAAAAGTGCAATCATCCGTCAAATTTCAGAAATGAAATGAATCTTGATGATTTCCTTAGGGATCAGGGTGTTGTCGGACTTGAAGGAGTCGATACGCGTGCCATTACGCGTATTATCCGCGACCACGGTGTTATGACAGGCGTTATTATGCAGGGCGAGCCGTCAGACGCAGATGTTAAGCTCCTTATGAGCACTCTGGATAATTCTCATGTCATTATGGATACAACCACAGATCAGATATATACATTAAATAAGGGCGGAAAACCGCGCGTTGCATTTATAGATATGGGCGCAAAGGACGGTATCCTGCGCGACTTGCAGAAACGAGGCTGCGAAGTGACGGTATTCCCGGCAAATATTCCGGCATCACTGATTGAAGATAATAATCCGGATATGCTGTTTATATCAAATGGTCCCGGCGATCCGCTTGACGCTCCCGGCACTGTCGATACTGTAAAAGCGTTAATCGGAAAATTCCCAATCTGCGGAATATGCATGGGACATCAGATTATCGGTCTTGCGCTTGGATGCAAAACAAAAAAGCTTAAATTCGGTCATCACGGCGGCAATCATCCCGTTAAGGACTTAACGACCGGCAATGTATATATTACAAGCCAAAATCATAATTATATCGTTTCCGACTATCCTGACGATGTGGAAGAAATATTTATAAACGTAAATGACGGTACCTGCGAAGGTATCAGACATAAATCGCTCCAAGTTCAGAGCGTTCAGTTTCACCCGGAAGCCGCACCCGGTCCTCTTGACACCGGCTGGCTGTTTGACAGATTTTTAAAGGAGGTAAAATAAAATGCCTTTAGATAAAAGTATTAAAAAAGTTTTAGTTATTGGTTCCGGTCCTATTATTATAGGTCAGGCAGCGGAATTTGACTATTCCGGAACACAGGCATGTCAGGCAATAAAGGATGAGGGTATTGACGTTATACTGGTCAATTCAAATCCTGCTACAATCATGACCGACCGCGGTATGGCAACTCATACCTACATTGAGCCGCTTACAGCTGAATATCTCGAAAAAATCATACAGCAGGAACGCCCTGACTCAGTAATCGCCGGAATGGGCGGACAAACAGGTCTAAATCTTGCCTGCGAGCTTCATGACAAGGGAATATTCGACAAATATAATATGAAGGTTATAGGCACCTCCATCCCCTCAATCAAAGAGGGTGAGGACCGCGACAGCTTCAAGCGTCTTATGGAGCGTACAAATCAGCCTATCGCCCCATCGGAAATTGTGACGGATGTTGAATCAGGTATCGCTTTTGCCGAAAAAATCGGCTATCCTGTGATTGTACGTCCCGCCTACACATTGGGCGGCACAGGCGGCGGTATAGCTGAAAACGAAGAACAGCTTGTCACAATTCTTTCGCAGGGACTGCACCTTTCAAGAGTAGGTCAGGTTCTTCTTGAAAAGTCCATCAAGGGCTGGAAGGAAATCGAATTTGAAGTAATGCGTGACGGTGCCGGAAACTGTATAACTATCTGTTCAATGGAAAATATTGACCCTGTCGGCGTTCACACAGGTGACTCAATAGTTGTAGCGCCCGCGCTTACACTTGCGGACAAGGAATATCAGATGCTCAGAAAAGCGGCTATTGATATTATTAATTCTATTGAAATCAAAGGCGGCTGTAATGTACAGTTTGCACTTGATCCTGACAGCTTTAATTATGCTGTTATAGAAATTAATCCGCGTGTAAGCCGTTCATCAGCACTCGCGTCAAAGGCCACAGGCTATCCTATCGCAAAAATTGCGGCAAAAATCGCATTGGGATATAATCTTGATGAAATCAAAAATGCCGTTACAGGCAAAACATACGCCTGCTTTGAGCCGGCTATCGACTATGTAGTAACAAAAATTCCAAAGTGGCCTTTTGATAAATTCTTCGGCGCTAAAAGAAATCTCGGTACAAAAATGATGGCAACAGGCGAAATTATGGCTATCGGAAACACACTGGAGTCATCACTGCTTAAGGGTGTGCGTTCACTTGAGATCAATCAGTATACGCTTGAAAGAGCATCATCTAAAAAGCGTACTACGGTAGAGCTTAAACAGCGCGCTATTGTCCCTGATGACGAAAGACTTTTCGATTTGGCAGAGCTTATAAGAAGAAATTACAACATGGATAAGCTTGCTGAAATAACCGGTATGGATCCATTCTTTCTGCAAAAGATAAAAAATATAGTTGATGCAGAGGAAGAATTAAAGAAATATACACTTTCTGAAATCACTCCGGAAATAATGCGGAAATATAAGAAAATGGGATTTTCAGACAAGGGTATTTCAGAGCTGATAAACTGCAACGCTGATGAAATTTATAAAAAGCGTATTGAAATGGGAATTAAACCGGTATACAAAATGGTTGATACCTGTGCGGGTGAATTTGAAGCCGTTTCACCTTACTACTATTCAACCTACGATGAGGTTACAGAATCCTTCCCTTCCGACAAAAAGAAGGTTATAGTTATCGGTTCAGGTCCTATCAGAATCGGTCAGGGTATCGAATTTGACTATTGCTCTGTCCACAGTGTGCTTGCGCTTGAATCTGCCGGAGTTGAAACTATTATAATCAACAATAACCCCGAAACAGTTTCAACTGACTTTGACACCTCAGACAAGCTGTATTTTGAACCGCTTACCGAAGAAGACGTTTACAATATTATAGAGCTTGAAAAGCCTGATGGCGTAATATTACAGTTTGGCGGTCAAACGGCTATTAAGCTTGCAAACTTCTTAGCAGACATGAATGTTCCTGTTCTTGGAACTCAGCCAAAATATATTGACGAAGCAGAGGACAGAGAAAAGTTTGATGAAATGCTTGAAAAGCTTGATATAAAGCGTCCTAAGGGCAAAGCCGTATGGAGCGTCAAAGAAGGTATTGAGGAAGCAAACAAGCTTGAATATCCGCTTCTTGTACGTCCGTCATATGTTTTGGGCGGTCAGGGTATGGAAATCACAAGAAATGAAATTGATCTTGTGCGCTACCTTACCGACGCATTTATGAAGGATACAAAAAATCCTGTTCTTATCGACCGCTATCTCGGCGGACGCGAGCTTGAGGTTGACGCAATATGTGACGGAACCGATGTGCTTATTCCGGGTATTATGGAACATCTTGAACGCGCAGGCGTTCACAGCGGAGATTCAATTTCAATTTATCCTCCGCAGAATATTTCTGACGAAATTATAGAAAAAATCAAGGATGTAACCTACAGAATAGCAATCGAGTTAAAGGTTATCGGTATGATTAATATTCAGTTTATCGAATTTAAAAATGAGCTGTATATTATCGAGGTAAACCCGCGTTCAAGCCGTACAGTCCCCTACATCACAAAGGTTACAAATGTGCCTGTAATTGATATTGCGACAAAAATTATGCTTGGTCATACACTGAAGGAAATGGGCTATTCAACAGGAATTGCACCTGTTACAAATACTGTTGCAATTAAGGTTCCGGTATTTTCAACCGAAAAGCTTCCGCGTGTTGAAGTAAGTCTTGGTCCGGAAATGCGTTCAACAGGCGAGGTGCTGGGCGTTGGAAAGAGCTTCCTTGAAGCAATGTACAAGGGCTTTACAGCCGCAGGAACTACTATTCCAAAGACAGGCTCAACTATTCTTGTCACAGTCCGCGACCTTGATAAGGAAAACTTCCTTCCTATAGCAAAACGCTTTGCGGCAATGGGCTGTAAGTTTATAGCAACCGCCGGAACAGCAAAAATGCTACAGGAGCATGACATTCCTGTTCAGGTTGCAAAGAAAATTTCCGAGGGCATTCCAAATGTTCTTGACGTAATCAGAAGCGGAATTGTAGATTTGATTATCGACATCCCTAAAAAAGGCAATGATGTTAATTCCGACGGTTTTAAAATCCGCCGTACCGCAATCGAATGTTCTGTGTCACTGATGACAAGCCTTGATACAGTCGGTGCTCTTGTGGACGTTATGGAAAAGCAGTATACAGCTGACAGCGTGAATATTATCTCATTGTCGGATATTAAATAAGATTTAACATCATCCTCGCGGTAGCAATGATGTAAATTTTGAATAACCAAAATTGCTTACCTAATCGGCAATTTTCTATATTGTAAAATAAACAACCTTGCAATTACTGCACAAACAGAAATTTATTAAAAGGAGCTGTTGCCTTTAGCGCAGAACGTTCAAAGGCATTAAATGGCATAAAATCTATGCCTGTAAATATTCCCATAATAAACTAACGTTGAAATCCGCATTTTTTGCGGATTTCTTGTATTTATATGCCTTTGAACTATACA
>JALEPO010000088.1 GCA_022768695.1 Clostridia bacterium | reverse complement strand
AGCAAGTCCAAACGATATAATTCTTTTATATTGCTATTCATCATAATCCTCCATTCTATATATATTTTATCCTTTTACACTGCCCACTGTCAAGTCCTGTACAAAATATTTTTGAAGGAATGGGTACAGCAGCACAATAGGTCCTATTGTAACAACAGCTGTTGCCATCTGCACAGTTTCTGTCGGTGTAACAGGACTTCCGCCGATTGTGTAGCTTCCGTCAGCTACAAAGCCTGTAAGCTTTTCATTTGCATAGTCGATTGCAATTTCAGGTGTTGCTTCCTGATTGTTTTTAACTTGAATTTCACCGGTTGTTGAATTGTATTCATAGTCTTCGGGAAGCGTTGCCGTATCTATAGCTTTAAAATCTCCTGTCAGTGTGGTGTCCGATTTAGCACTATTTAGAGATGATGTTGCAGTCTGATATGTTATACCTAAATCACCTGATTGATACATCTTGCCGGCATTTCCTCTAATAGAATAATCAAGTGTTATTATACTGCCTGCATCTGTGGCTATGGTATTTGTTAAACCCAACACTGCTCCGTTTGTTATGTTGGTCATTTTTATTTCTGTTACGGCTCTATGATTTTCACCCAAATCAATAATCAGATAAGACTTCGGATTGCTGCTTGTTCCGACTACGACCTGCGCATCTGTATTTCCGTCCATTATGCGCGTTACATTATTGGTGGCATCGTTATTAGTAAATGCTTCACAACTGTCAAAACACTTGCTAAGCTATCAGTATCGTTAGCCTTTGCAATTTCGCCCTGGTGATAATACAGTTGTATATCGGCTGACGTTAGGTTTTTGTCACCTGCTACGATTTCTGCCGCAGCCGCGGGAATTACCGTTGCCGCAAAGCTGCTTGCACATTTCCCGCCATCTTGTACAAAAATTCCTTATCATGCGCCAGTATGACTACGGGGTTTTTATACAAGCTGATGAAAAATCTGCCGGCGCATCTTACGCACAATCTTTGTGCGGTATTGCCTTAATAAGATTTCACTGTTTCACACATAATAAAAGGGCAAAGATTTTTCAAATCTTTGCCCTATATATTTACCTTTAACACAGAGATGTGCAGTATTATTCCAAGCTGATTATTACAATTATCAGCTCACAAAATTTGCAGCTTATTTTTCAGCAAGCATTGCATTAATTTTAGCAACAAGCTCGTCAGCGTCTACACCGTGAACCATACACGCTTCTGCAATTGATTCTCCCTGTGATGCCGGACAGCCTATACAATGCATACCTATACCCATCAAAATAGGGGCAATATCCATGCTAATCTGTAAAGCCTCACCTATCAAGGTGTCCTTAGTTACCTGCATTTTCATTTCCTCCTTCCTTTGCCGCAGCGAAACATTCTTCAAATTCCTCACTGCCGATTGTTTCTTTTTCAAGGAGTCTGTTTGCAACTGCTTCAAGCGCAGACATATGCTCCCTTAATAACAATTCTGTACGCGCATACTGCGCCGAAAGTATATTCTTTACTTCTTCATCTATATCAGAAGCCACTTTTTCGGAATATGTTTTAGCATGACCGAAATCACGACCAATAAACACTTCACTGCCTTCATCATAGCATACCGGCCCTATCACTTCGGACATTCCGTATTTCATGACCATCTGACGCGCAATGGAAGTTGCTTTTTCCAAGTCACCGGAAGCGCCTGTGCTAATATCATCAAGAACAAGCTGTTCTGCCACTCGTCCTCCAAGAGAAATAACAATCATATTCAGCATTTCACTCTTTGACTGATATAACTTGTCTTCGGGCAAATACATTGTAAATCCGCCTGCCATACCTCTCGGTATGATTGTGACCTTATGAATATCTGAAGCACCGTCAACAACTCTTGCCATGATAGCATGACCGGCCTCATGATATGCTGTAAGACGTTTTTCTTTTTCTGTTATGACCTTTGATTTCTTTTCAGAACCCATCATTACCTTAAGATTAGCGTCCTCTATATCCTGAGCCGTAATTCTCTCATGGTTTCTTCTCGCTGCAAATATAGCAGCCTCGTTCATTATATTTTCCAAAAATGCACCCGAGCAACCCGAAGTTGCCTTAGCAATTTTTTTCAAATCAACGTCATCCGCCAAAGGCTTCTTTAAAGAATGAACACGCAGGATTTCCTCACGTCCCTTTATGTCAGGCAAATCAACTACCACCTGTCTGTCAAATCTTCCTGGACGCAGCAATGCCGGATCAAGTATATCGGGACGATTTGTAGCGGCAATCATTATTATGCCCTCATTTTCACCAAAGCCATCCATTTCCACTAAAAGCTGATTTAATGTCTGCTCACGCTCATCATGTCCGCCGCCCATTCCGGCACCGCGCTTTCTTCCGACAGCATCAATCTCATCAATGAAAATTATGCACGGTCTGTTTTTCTTTGCCTGTTCAAACAAGTCGCGCACTCTTGAGGCACCAACACCAACGTACAATTCAACAAAATCAGAACCGCTTATCGAAAAAAACGGTACCCCCGCTTCACCCGCAACAGCCTTTGCAAGCAATGTTTTACCCGTTCCCGGAGAACCCACAAGCAAAACACCCTTAGGTATACGAGCGCCAAGCTTTATAAATTTCTGCGGATTTTTCAAAAATTCAACCAATTCCTGCAGCTCAGCCTTCTCTTCCTCCGCGCCTGCAACATCACTGAATTTCACATTGCAATGGTCGGCATTTGTTTTTACCCGCGCTCTTGTAAACCCACCGCCGTTATTACGTTTTGTAAGGAAAAATATCAAAACGGCAAACAGCAGTAAGGTTAAAATCAGATCTCCTATACTAATCCATGACATCCCCGCATTGACTGCTTCCTGCTTTAAAATGCCTTTTTCCATCTGCTCGGATATTTCTTTACCGACATCTGCCTGCAATACCTCCAATGACGGTATTTTCACTTTTGCGGTTCTTACGGACTTACCGTCACCCACATCCAAGGTTGCCGTTACATTATTTCCGCTAACCTGTATTGTGCTGACCTGTTCATTTTTTATCGCATGAATTAAATCAGAATATACCATCTGTATCTTCGGTGACATAAGATTTGAAACAAACGAATACATCAGGTAAATGCAAATAAAAAACGCCAGCCACACACCTAATCCTCTAAATTTTTTCTGCAATGTCCTACCTCCTAAAAACAGCTTATATAGATTTTATCACATATTTAATGCTATTTCAATATATTTATTCTTATTCCTTGTCCGTCTGTTATAAATCTCCTGTCACGTCTTTTCCCCAATATACAGGCAATTTCATTGTTTACAGTCAGCAATCCTATACTGTCGCGCATATCGCGCGGAATTTTATTATCAATAAAATAATCCTTAAGCTTCTTTTTCCCTTCCATTCCATCAGGATAAAAAAAGTCACCGTCACGCCGGTTGCGAATTGTAATAACAGAATTTTTATCCGCTTTAATAACTCCGCTACCTTCAGCAAATTCCGCTCTTACAGTTATATCCAATTCTGCAATATAAACATCAGTACCTATGGGAATATTATATTCAAAAGGCAGCGTTTTTTTAGTTTCACAGCCGATAAACAAATTATTATATTGTATTTTTGCTATATTTGAACCCGGAAGATTAACCGATGAACCTGATTTATTTGCATTGACAATCCTTATAACCGCTTCTACATAGTCAGATGAAATATTCTTTATTCCGGCAGACTTCATCATTTTTAAAATCACTCTACGTTTTATTGCTATATGACAATCCAGATTTTTTATTGATAGGAAATTATTCTTTGCAAGATTTACAATCTCGTCCGCCTTCTGTTCAAGATAATCATTTTCCTCAGATATTAATGCGGCATTTCTCGTAACTGTATTTATGAATCCGGAATTAAGTTCATTCTGTATTTTAGGAATAAGCTCAAGACGTATTTTGTTTCTTGTATATATCAGTTCATTATTCGTAGCGTCAGTTACATATTCTAAACCATTTTCATGACAATAAGCTTCAATTTCCTCACGCGAGATTTCTGCTATGGGACGTATAATATTACCACGCTTATGCGGTATTCCGCATAAACCGGTAATTGTGCTGCCTCGTACAAAATTCATCAAAATTGTTTCCGCATTGTCATTTTTATTATGCGCAGTAGCAATTTTATTCAGTGAAAATTTTTTACGCACATACTCAAAAAAAGCATATCGAAGTTCCCGTCCTGCCATTTCCTCCGATATACTGTTTTCCTTTGCATAAGCTTTTACATTTTTGCGTTCTGTTATACATTCAATACCCAGCTTATCAGAAAATTCAACGGCAAAGCTTTCATCACGGTCCGCTGCATCACCTCTAAGACAATGATTCATGTGGGCAGTGTATAACCGTATACCCAATTCATCCTTTAACCGCCACAAGACATGAGTAAGACACACCGAATCGGCTCCGCCGGACAATCCTATAACAATACCGTCACCATCTTCAATGAGCCTATATTTTTTTATCGTATTTTTTATTTCATTAAGCATTATTCTTCCTTTAATGCAAATTCTACATTATAGAACTTGGTATATTCACCCTTCCAGCCAAGCTTAAAAGTGCCTGTTTCGCCATTTCTGTGCTTAGCCATAATACATTCGGCAATTCCTTTTTCCTCGCTGTCTTTATTATAATAGTCATCACGATACAAAAACATAACCATATCGGCATCTTGCTCAATAGCGCCTGATTCTCTCAAATCCGAAAGCATAGGACGCTTATCGCTTCTTGACTCACTCGCTCTTGAAAGCTGCGATAAGGCTATTACCGGAACATCCAGCTCCTTTGCAAGAATTTTCAGAGAACGTGAAATTTCCGAAATTTCTTGCTGACGGCTTTCTGTTCTGCCGCTTGACTGCATCAACTGCAAATAATCGATTACTATTAAGGAAAGGTTCTTTGTCTGCTTAAGTCTTCTGCATTTAGCTCGTATTTGAGAAACAGTCACAGAGGCTGTATCATCTATATACATAGGAGCGCTCGCAACTCTGTTTACTACCTCGCCTATTTTCTCCCAGTCATCAGCACTTATTTCGCCATTACGCAGCTTGCCTGTGCCGACAAGAGCCTGAGAGCATATTATACGATTTACAATTTGCTCCTTGGGCATTTCCAGATTGAAAATTGCAACTGTTTTCTTATCATGTATACTTACATACTCCGCTATATTAACTGCAAAACTTGATTTACCCATACCCGGACGCCCCGCAATAAGTATAAGCTCTCCGCCGTGAAAACCGCCGGTTCTTTTGTTGAGCTCATCAAATCCCGTAGATATTCCTGTTATACCTCCCTGATTCTGAGAATTTTCAACAAGTGTCTGATAGCTTCCGATAAGTATATCGCTGATAGGAATTATATCGCTTTTTTCTCTTGATGACGCCACATCAAAAATAAGCTGCTCCGATTGTTCCAGCACTCTGTCAACCTTATCCGTGCCGTCATATGCCATATCAGATATTGCATTCGCACTTTTAATTAAGCTGCGCAGAGTTGACTTTTCCTTTATTATATTTGCATAATAAGCCGTATGCCTTGTGGTAGGAACATCTGTAGCCATATTTCTTAAATATGTCATTCCTCCTACAGCATCCAGCTTATCATACTGATTTAAACGGTTTGATACAGTAATAAAATCTATTGGATTATTTTCATTAAAAAGCTCCGTAATTACAGAGAAAATCTCTCTGTTCTGCGGAAAGTAGAAATCATCTGCCTTTATTATCTCAACAGCCGTTGATACACTCTGTGTATCTGTCAGCGCACTGCCTATAACCGCCTGCTCAGCCTCGCGGCTGTATGGCAGTTCTCTGCCCATAACATCAGCAGGGATATTCATTTCTGCCATACAAGCACACCTCCGCTTCTATTTTTAGGCTTCCTTTACTACCACCTTAAGTTTACCGGTAATTCCTGTATAGACCTTAACGTCAATTTCAGTGGTTCCGAGAGTTTTTATACCGTCGGGCATAACAAATTTTTTCTTATCAAGCTTAATGTGATGCTGCATTGTAAGAGCCTCCGCAACATCCTTCGAGGTTACCGAACCGAAAAGCTTACCGTTATCACCGGCTTTTGCTGTAATAATAACCTCTATCTCCTTCATTTTTTCAACAATTTCGTTTGCTTCCTTCTTCTCCGTCTGAATTTTATATTCAAGAGATTCAGCCTTGCCCTTCATGACATTTATATTTGATTTTGTCGCTTCCTTTGCAAGACCTCGCGGTAAAAGATAGTTTCTTGCATATCCGTCAGATACGTTTACCATCTGACCTTTTTTACCTTGTCCTTTGACATCCTGATTTAAAATAACCTGCATTCTGATTTCATCCCTTTCTTATTTTTCCTCAATATAGCTTTCAACAGCTTTTTTTACCTTTTCAACAGCCATATCAATACTTGTATCCTTGAGCTGAGCACCTGCAACAGTCATATGACCGCCTCCGCCCAGTGTTTCCATTATAACCTGAACATTTATATCTCCCATAGAACGAGCGCTTATACATGCGCAGCCATCAAGCGGATAAACAACTATTGAAGCGCGTATGTTATTTATATTAAGCATTTCATCCGCTGCCTGAGAAGCGATTACTTTTATATTATGGAACTTTTCATAGCATCTCGCCACTGCAATATCCGGCGCAATCTCAACAGCTGTTTTAACTATATCAACCTTATGGTCATAGTCCGCTTTCTCTATATTAAACAGCTTTTTCACCGCTATCGTATTAAGCCCCAGTCTTCTTAAATATGATGCCGCATCAAAGGTTCTGACACCGGTCTTTAAAATAAAATTCTTTGTATCCATCAAAATTCCGGTATAAAGGCATTCCGCTTCAGTAGTTGTCAGCGCGCCTCCCAAATCCATATATTCAAGAAGCTCGGTTGCCATTTCACACGTTGAAGAAGCATATGGTTCATGATACATGAGTGAACAATGAGTTAAAAACTCCGTAGCGCGTCTGTGATGATCAATCAGTACCACCTTTGCGGCGCGTTCAGCCAGCTGCGGACAAGGAAGCATTGACGGTCTGTGAGTATCAAGAATTACTACAAGCGTATCACTCGTCAAAATTTCCTGAGCAGTGTTTATATCTACAAAAAGCTTTGCGTACTCGGCATTATTTCTGAGTTCTGTATACAACGCTTTTATTGCCGGTGAATTATTATCATATAAAATATACGGTGTTTTATTAAGTGAACGTACTGCCCGCTGCAAGCCCATAGCTGCGCCAAAGCAATCGTAGTCTGCACCGTTGTGTCCCATAAATATTACTTTATCGGAATTTTTTATAAAATCCTTAAGCGCAAGAGCCACTGCGCGCGTTTTTACTCTTGTGCTTTTTTCATATTCCCGGTTTTTACCACCGTAAAATTTATATTGCGTATCATCCTTTATACTAACCTGGTCACCACCTCGTCCCAAAGCAAGATCAAGAGCGCTTCTTGCATATGAATCGTTTTCACTCAGGCTGCCGCCGACACCTATACCAATGCTTATACTTATTGGCTGATTTATTTCCTCACCTATTGCGCGTACTTTATCAAGAACATCAAATTTCTTTTTGATATATTCAGCTAAATATCTGTGTTCAAAAAACACAAAATATCTGTCACGGTCTGTTTTCTTTACCAAAGCGTTCGATTCGCCTGCCCACACATTAATAAGATTGCGTATATTAGAAGCAATCATTTGCTGCTCATTATCATTAACGCGCTGAAGAACCTCATCATAATTATCGATATTAATTACAGCTATATCTGTTCTTTCGTTTTCATAAAGAGCTTTAATATCATGCTCCGCAGTCTTATCTATAAAATATAAGTAAACAGAATATCTGTCCTCCGGATCTGAACCCCCAGCGTCGTGATCCTTTATCATATAACCTTTTACGTTATATTCATTTTTATTTATTTTTATTTCACGGCTAATATTATTTCCGTCTTTTAAGATGGTACTCCAGCGCAGTTCAGGCACTATTCCCTCAAGCATTGTTCCGAAAAGATTTTTATTTGCAAATAATTCCGAAAAACGCTCGTTATACCATCTGACGCTTCCGTCAATATGAGCAACAACCATCGGTATCGGAAAGCTTGCCATAACATTTACTGCAACAGAGTCATTTTCCTCCAAAACAGTATGGAGAAATTCCGTAATCTGTTTTTTTCGCTTTACGCGCAGAACAATTGCACATATTAACAAAATAATTCCCGCGGCAATCCCCGATATACCGGCAATACTTTTTTCAACCGCAAAACACATAGCTCCGATAAGTACGAGCAATATTGATGAAACCGAAGCAAGCGCACCGTAATATCGCACTATATGACCATAACGTTTTTTCATAAGCATCCTCCAAAGGGTCTTTAACGACCCTTGACATACTTTTTAAGCTCCGACATATCCGAGAAAGTAACCTCAAGTTCATGACCATTTTCTTCTGCTATTGTCAATAACTCTGTAATTTTATTGTCAATAGCTCCAAAGCTGATCCCCAGTCTGCGGGCGAGAATATAATCCATAGCAATAATAGTTGAAATACTGCTTGCCACGTTATCATATTCTCCAACACCGTCATAATCTGCCAAGGCTCTGTACAGAGCCGCTACCTCTGAAAGAATTTCACTTTTAATTGTGTCGATTGCTTTTATATTAGTCGAAATATTCATTTTGATGTCCTCCTAAGATGTCGTTCCCTAATGATGAATAAATTAAATGTTATCTGCTATCAATTCTGCCATTTTTTTGCATCCGACCTTTGTCATTCCGTCGGACATAATATCACCTGTTCTGTATTTTTCATCCAATACCTTTGAAACCGCAGCTTCTATTGCGTCCGGCTCCTCCTGCATATCCAGTGAGTAACGAAGCAGCATTGCCGCTGACAGAATAGTTGCTATTGGATTTGCTATATCAAGTCCCGCTATATCAGGAGCGCTGCCGCCGCTCGGTTCATACAGACCGAATTTCGTTTCGTTCAGACTTGCCGATGGAAGCATTCCGATTGAACCGGTTATCATTGAAGCTTCATCAGATAAAATATCGCCGAACATATTCTCGGTAACCATTACGTCAAACTGCGCCGGATCACGCACAAGCTGCATTGCTGTGTTATCAACAAGCATATGCTCAAGCGTAACCTCAGGATAATCAGCCGCAACCTCATTGACGATTTTTCTCCATAAGCGTGATGAGTCAAGCACATTAGCCTTGTCAACGCTTGTAACCTTCTTGTTACGCTTCATTGCAACCTCAAATGCCTGAACCGCAATTCTCCTAATTTCGTTTTCATTGTACGAAAGCGTGTCAACAGCAGTCATAACGCCGTCAATCTCTTCAGTTTTTCTCTCTCCGAAATACAGTCCGCCTGTAAGCTCCCGCATTATAAGCATATCAAAGCCCTTACGGCTTATTTCTTCTTTAAGCGGACAAGCTCCCCAAAGCTGCGGATAAAGCAAGCACGGTCTTAAATTTGCAAAAAGACCAAGCTCCTTGCGTATTTTAAGCAATCCTGCCTCAGGTCTTAAATTTGCCGGAAGCTTGTACCACGGTGATGTGGTAGTATTACCACCGATAGAACCCATAAGCACAGCGTCTGACTTTTTACAGATTTCTATAGTTTCATCAGGCAGCGGAACTCCAAACTTATCTATTGCGCAGCCACCCATATACACTTCTGTAAAATTGAACTTATGTCCATACTTATTTTCAACAGCCTTTAAAACAGTAACCGCTGCCGCTACAACCTCCGGACCTATTCCGTCGCCCGGTATTAACGCTATGTTAAACTCACTCATTACTATTTCCTCTTTTCGAATTAGATATTTCCCGATTTTATGTATTCAACAAGACCGCCGGCATTTATAATATCCTGCATAAATTCAGGGAATGCCACAGCTTGATACTTCTTGTTCTTTGTCTTATTTGTTATAACACCGGTGTCAAAATCAACCTCAACCTCATTGCCCGGTTCAATGTCCTCTGACGCCTCTGCGCATTCAAGGATAGGCAATCCGATATTTATCGAATTTCTATAGAAAATTCTTGCAAAATCCTTTGCTATTACGCATGAAATTCCGCTCGCCTTAATTGCTATAGGCGCGTGTTCTCTTGATGAACCGCAGCCAAAGTTTGCTCCGCCTACCATAATATCACCCTTCTGCACCTTGTTGACAAAATCCTTGTCAATATCCTCCATGCAGTGCTTTGCAAGCTCCGCCGGATCTGACGTAGTCAGATGTCTTGCCGGAATTATTACGTCTGTATCTATATTATCACCGTATTTTATAACTTTTCCGTTTGCTTTCATGATTACATAACCTCCTCAGGCGCTGTTATTTTACCTGTAATTGCGCTTGCAGCCGCAACCTCAGGGCTTGCAAGATATACTTCACTTTCAATATGTCCCATACGACCGATAAAGTTTCTGTTTGTTGTTGAAACACATCTTTCTCCTTCAGCCAGAATACCCATATGACCGCCAAGGCATGGTCCGCAGGTCGGTGCCGAAATAACACATCCTGCCTCAACAAGAGCCGAAAGAGTACCGTCCTTCAATGCCTCAAGATATATAGCCTGAGTTGCCGGGAATACAATCGCTCTTATTCCCTTCTTAACGCGCTTGCCCTTTAATATTTCAGCTGAGCGTCTTAAATCAGAAATACGGCCGTTCGTACATGAGCCTATGACAACCTGATCAATTTCAACCTCGCCCCAATTTTCAGGTGTTCTCGCATTTTCAGGAAGATGCGGAAATGCCACTGTGTGTGGAACCTTTGATAAATCAATGTCAATCACCTGAGCATATTCAGCGTCAGCATCAGCAGTAAATACCTTGTATTCTCTGTCTGTTCTGCCCTTCATGTATTCAACGGTTAAATCATCAACCTCAAAAATGCCATTCTTTGCACCCGCTTCAATAGCCATATTTGCGATTGTGAAGCGGTCATCCATAGTAAGAGTATGCATACCCTCGCCGGTAAATTCCATTGACTTGTACAGTGCGCCATCAACACCAATCATGCCGATTATATGCAGAATTAAATCCTTACCGCTTGTATATTTCGGAAGCTTTCCCGTAAGATTAAACTTAATCGCTTCAGGAACCTTAAACCAAGCCTTTCCGGTAGCCATGCCTGCCGCCATATCCGTCGAGCCTACGCCTGTTGAAAACGCGCCAAGTGCACCATATGTACAAGTATGTGAATCTGCGCCGATTACAACATCACCCGCAATAACAAGTCCCTTTTCAGGTAAAAGCGCGTGTTCAATTCCAACCTCGCCAACCTCAAAATAATTTAGAATATCCTGTTCCTTTGCAAAATTGCGTACCTTAAGCGCCTGCTGTGCAGACTTTATATCCTTATTAGGTGTAAAGTGATCCGGCACAAGAGCTATCTTTGTAGTATCAAATACCGACTTTCCGCCTATTTTATCAAATTCTCCTATAGCAACCGGAGTTGTAATGTCATTACCCAGAACAAGACTTAAATCAGCCATTATTAAATCGCCCGCTTTAACTGAGTCAAGACCTGCTGCATTGGCAAGAATCTTTTGTGTCATTGTCATAGCCATTATTAATCACCTCATAAATTTCGTTAAGAACTATTGTATCACAATTTTATCCATTTGTAAATATCTTTTTAACACTAATAATCAGCAAAAAAAATAAGGCTGTCATCATGATCAGCCTCATTTTCCTGATTATTTATTAAATTCTTACTGCAATCCCGCTTGAGATTTACTTGATACCGAGCCGTTTTGGAATTGTATCGGTCATGCTTTACTTTTGCAGTGTTAAATTATCATTTTTTAATTTTTACGTTTCCGGTTATTGTTGTTTCGGCTACCTTTGTTCCCTGTGGATCTCTCATGACCAAGACATATGACATTGACGGATTATCCGCATCAAAGTTCTTCATTGCGGTATTTGCCGCATCTGCAAGAGTAAGCTTATCCCCTTCCGACAAATTATACCACGCATATGACACAATTACATAAAACGCGCCGTTATCTTTTAAATAAATATCAGTGACATAACCGCCCATTTGTGCAATTGCATCATCTTTAATTTGATTTATCATCTGCTGATGCTCATGTAATTTATCACTTGCATTTACTGTTTGATTTGCATTTTCGTATGTAGCTTCTTCCTCAGGTTCTTCTTCCTGTTGAGGTTCCAGTGTCGGAGCAGGTGTTGGCTCCGGTGTTGGCTCCGGTGTAGGTTCGAGTGTCGGAGTAGGCTGAGATGTTTCGGTAGGAACCGGTGTCAAAGTGCTTTTATCCTGTTTGCTCAAACTCACATGAACCGTATTGTCACTGTATTTATTGACGCTCAGTTCATATCCATCTTTGCTTTCTGCATTATAGTAGCTA
This sequence comes from Clostridia bacterium, assembly GCA_022768695.1. Taxonomy (GTDB): domain Bacteria; phylum Bacillota; class Clostridia; order UBA1381; family UBA1381; genus JALEPO01. The sequence goes on along the minus strand of JALEPO010000088.1, from coordinate 22,694 downwards.
CTTGAATTTATATAATTCAAAACAAAACCCGCTTCTTTGCATTTTTTTACATATTCATTATATTCCTTATCAGAAACCTTGTCTGTTTCAAAAGAGAAATATGTGGAGCTGTCATAATCAACACAATATTTTTTAAATTCGGGCTCCGGCAGCATTAATGCCAATCCCGAATCCGGCCAATCATTAGTCCATTCCTTCTTTGTGCTTGTTTTTCCTGTGCAGCGAGATATGAGCGACATAACAATCATCAAAATAATGCATATAACAAATATTTTTCCGCAGCCTGTTTTCGGTTTTTGCTCATTATTAATTATTTTCGGTTGTTCGTTTTCCATGAATTTTCCCCACCTTTTTTAATAACAAATTAATATATATTACAACAAATTTTTACTCTACAAGTATAACAGAGTTATGTTCTTTTACACTTTAGATATTGTATTTTTTAAATATCTAAAGTGATTTGCATATATCAGGCTCACATATGATAATATAAGTATTATACAGGAAATCAAGGTGATTAACATGAATAATATCGGTGTTGAGCTCGGAAAGGAAATACGCAAAAGACGCAATAATCTTGGAATAAGTCAGGATGAGCTTGCCTTTAAATCAGGCATAAGCGCTGCGCATCTGGGGCAGATTGAGCGCGCCCTGAAAAATCCTACCATTGAAACAGTTTCAAATATAGCCTCTGCTCTTAATATATCTCTTTCCGATTTATTTTCTTTCGAAAGCAAGCTGCCCGCTTCCTCTGATGAGCAGGCAACCGACAACAAAATATCAGCTTATCTCTCATCTATGAGCGAGGAAGATAAAAAGGATGTGCTTAAGATTATCAAAATAATCAAAAAATCCCATAAGTAAACCCGTTGCATATATTATACAACGGGTTTGATTTAATTTGTTATACTGTCAGTATAATTTATTCAAGATAATAGGCGGATTTATCTGTTACAGCTCCGCGTTGAAATTCCACATAAGCCGATGCAGTTCTGTCAGTATTGCCATACCATACATATGTACTTATTTTTCCGTCTTCCGGACCATATTCCGTATCTAATTTTCCTTTGCTGCCCATAATTTCTACGACCTCATCATATGTCATTCCTTTTTGCACCTTTTCGTACTTTTCCAGTGTTGCGAATTCTCCCGTATCTGTATTGGATCTGCTGTCTGAAGAAGTATTACTGTCCTGAGATGCTACATTATCAGATGTTATATTGCCGGATGCGGCATTATAATTATACTCCTGCGCGGCATTTTCTGCTTCTATTTTTAGTATGCGTGGAATTGCTACGACTGCTACAAGCAATATTACTGCGATAGCTATAAGAGGTGCTTTGATATTAAAGGCTTTTTTACCACCCAATAATTTTTTTAGTTCCACAGCATTCAAATATCTGTTATCCGGCTCTATTTGCGTGCATTTTTCAATAATTCTGCCGATTTTACCGGAAATTTGCGTCGCCTCTGCCGAGCCTGTAAGCATATATCGCATTATTATTCCGAGAGAATAAATATCCGTTCTTTCATCAGTCTGACGAAAGCCGAACTGCTCCGGCGCCGCATAACCCGCTGTGCCGAGAATTTCCGTATCAGCCTTCTGATTTTTCTTTTTTACCCTCGAAATGCCAAAATCCACAAGATATGCCGTGCCGTCGCTTCTTATAACAATGTTTGAGGGAGAAATATCCCTGTGGACAATCCCTTTCCTATGCAAGCCTTCCAAGGCATTGCAAATATCTGCCGCATATTTCATCGCGTCCTTTTCCAAAAGTGTGCCATTTATTTCAATTTTCCTTTCAAGCGTCATCCCTGGAATAAACTCCTCAATAACAACAGAATGTTCACCGTTATCAGTAATACTGCGTACTTTAGGAATATTGGGAATTTCAAGCGTTGAAAGCAGCTTATAAATTTCTCCGTATTCCCTTGCAACTGTTTTCCTTACCAGAAATTCCCCTGTTCTCGGGCTTCTTACAACAGCAGTGGAGGAATCTCCGGAAAGGGTGTACACTTCTTCATAATCCGTCTGCAAAAATTTATCTGTTAAATTGTTCATAATTTTCACCCCCAAAACTTGACAATATTTTACCATGAATTTATAATAAAAGCAAATAATAATATTTTTGGGGAGGCAATTATGAAAAAATCAACAGGCGAGCTTTTGGAATTATTGAAAAAATCAAAATCCATAGAAGGTTATATTGAAGCAAACACTGAAAATTTTCAGGAAATTTCCCTTGGCGAATATCTTAATAATATACTAATCCAAAAGCAGCTCAGCAAATCAGAAGCTATTAAAAAATCCAATCTCAATAATATCTATGCGTATAAAATTTTTTCAGGCGAGCGCAATCCGGAAAGAAACAAGCTGCTTTGCCTGTGCTTCGGACTTAATATGAATTTTGACGAAACCCAGCGGGCGCTGAAAATTGCCGGCTGCGGCGCTTTATATCCGCGCATACGCCGCGACAGCATTATTATTTTCGCAATAAATGAGCAGGCGGATTTAATAACCTGCAATGAAATGCTTTATGAATTGAACGAGGAAATTATAGAATAATCACCTGTGTGTCTCTGCAAGAATTACTCCGGCAATGATCATCAGACCGCCAAGCAGCTGAGGCAGTCCTACTATTTCTCCCAGAAACATCGCTCCAAGAGCAACGCTTGTAATTGGTTCAAAGGTTGACATTATTCCGGCTGTTGACGCGCCCTCATACCGCACCCCCGCCTGAAAAAGCGGCATTGCAAACAGCGTTATCATAAATGAAATCAAGACAGCATACACCCATGCCTTAGGTGACAAATCAAAGCTTATGCCATGCACCAAAACTCCTAAAATCAAGGTGGTAAGACTCATAATGACCATAATATAAAAGGTTAGCTTTACATAATCCATATTTTCCAATCCCGAACGTTCCATATAAATAACATAGAAGCTGTAAAAAATTCCTGACAGAAGCGCTAATACAATTCCAAGCTTATCCGATGCACTACTTATATCCACAAACAAAAATATTCCCACAGTTACAAATATCACTGCAATCAGCCTTATTTTTGTCATTTTTTCATGAAAAAGCAGTGAAGAAACTATCACTATCACAAGCGGATATATAAAATGCAGAGTTGTCGCCAGCCCTATAGAAATATAATTGTATGACAAATACAGCAAAACAATAGGCAGCGCACCGCCGAAAATCCCCAAAACCAATACTCTTTTAAATTCAGACCTTGATAGCTTGAGCGATTTACCGTCAGCCTTCATCATGATATAAAGAAGCGGCACACACAGACTTCCGCGCAAAAAAGTAAGCGTAATTCCGTTTGCACCGCCGGCATATGTGACCTTTGCCAAAATAGGCGCCAGTCCGTATATAAAAGCTGAAATCAATAAACAAATTTTTCCTTTATTTTTCTTCATCGCTCATTCACTATCCTTATTAAATGAGCGATTATTTAATTACAATTTTTCTATTTCGCTCATCCACAAATTTACGGAGGCATCACTCGGCATACGCCAGTCACCTCTCGGCGAAAGAGCAACAGAACCCACTTTCGGTCCATCCGGCAAACACGAACGTTTAAATTGCTGCTGAAAAAAGCGTTTATAAAACACCTTCATCCAGCTTAGTATAAATTCACTGTCATATACGCCGTTAAACGCAATCTTTGCGAGTCTGAAAATCTTAGACGGAGCTGAAGCAAATCGTACCAAATGATACAGAAAAAAATCATGCAACTCATACGGACCAACAATATGCTCCGTTTTCTGCGATATTTCTCCATCCTTGGGCGGCAGTAATTCCGGACTTACAGGAGTGGCAAGAATATCCTGCAAGGTCTTTTTTAACATCTCATTTTCAGTGCGTTTCGCCTCATAATCAACAAGATAGCGTATCAAAGTTTTCGGAACACTCGCATTCACAGCATACATTGACATATGGTCACCGTTATACGTTGCCCAACCCAATGCCAACTCAGATAAATCTCCCGTGCCTACAACTATTCCATTATTTTTATTTGCTATATCCATTAATATTTGAGTACGCTCACGCGCCTGCGAGTTTTCATAGGTAACATCATACTTCTCAGGCTCCTGCTCAATATCCTTGAAATGCTGATTTACCGCGTCTTTAATATTAATTTCTTTCAGCGTTACTCCCAGCGAATTAGCAAAATTTATTGAATTGTTATAGGTTCTGCTTGTTGTTCCGAAACAAGGCATAGTGATTGCCATTATATTTTTTCTGTCCAAACCAAGACTGTCAAATGCTCTGACAGTAACAAGCAGCGCCAAAGTAGAATCCAATCCGCCGCTTACACCCACTACAGCAGTCTTTGCCCATGCATGCTGCAAGCGTTTTTTTAAGCCCATAGATTGAATAGTGAGAATTTCCTCGCTGCGTTTAACTCTTTTTTCTTCATCCGCCGGAACAAACGGCAGTTTTTCAATATGTCGTGTTATTTCGGTTTCTTCTTCGTTGAATTCAACCTCTACAACCGTATAATCCTCTGCCATACTGTTTTCATAGGTTGTTGTCTTTCTTCTTTCACCTACAAGTCTTTCCAAATCAAGCTCAGTATATACACATTCATTTGTAAAACGTTTACTTCTTTTTAACAGCGTTCCATTCTCCGCTATTATATTATCACCTGCAAAAACCACATCGGTTGTGGATTCTCCGTATCCCGCATCCGCATATAAATATGCAGAAAATAATCTTGCGGATTGACTTGAAACAAGCATACTTCGGTATTCATCCTTTGCAATCAATTCATTGGACGCGGATAAATTCGCAATAATTGTTGCTCCGGCAAGCGCATGAGCGCACGACGGAGGATTTACCGTCCATAAATCCTCACAAATCTCTACAGCAAGTATAAAATCTGCCATATTCTTTGCCCTAAAAAGAATTTTACTGCCAAATGGCACAATACTGTCGCCTATTTTTACATCTACTGTATTCTGTATCCCCTTTGCAAAATGGCGCGCTTCGTAAAATTCCGAATAATTCGGGATTGACATTTTAGGAACTATTCCCTTTATATGCCCTTTGTTTATAACTGCGGCACAATTATAAAGAGTCTGATTGACAACGAAAGGAAAACCAACAACAGATATAATATCACATCCCTTTGTCTGCGATGCAATCCGCAGGATTTCACTTTCAGCACTTTTAATCAGAGAATTCTGCAAAAACAAATCACCGCATGTATATGCTGTAACAGAAAGCTCGGGAAATACTATAAGCTTCGCCTTGTTATCTGCCGCTTCTTTAATTTGTGCAATTATATTATCGGAATTGAATTTAGTGTCCCCAACTTTAATATCTGTTGTAGCGCAGGCTACTTTAACAAATCCGTCCTTCATTTTAATGTTCCTTTCTGTTTAGTGTCCCTATTGATATTCTGTAATTATATATTTACTTGTTTCCCTTTATTTTATCCCAATATATTTTTGCCGATTGCTCTGTTTTATTGTCCCCAAACTCATAATATCTGGAATTTTTTATATTGTTGGGCAAATATTGCTGCTCTGTATAATGATTAGGATAGCTGTGCGGATATTTATAATCTGTTCCATGTCCTAAATCACGAGAGCCTGCGTAATGGGAATCCTTTAAATGTGCCGGAATATCACCGGTATCAACATTTTCAATTTCACGCATTGCAGCATCGACAGCACATATAGCGCTGTTTGATTTTGGCGCAGTCGCCAAAAGCAGCACAGCCTCCGCAAGCGGAATTCTTGCCTCCGGAAACCCTAACTGCAATGCCGAATCCACGCATGATTTTACTATAGTAATCGCCTGTGGATATGCAAGCCCTATATCCTCTGCCGATATAACCAAAAGTCTTCTGCATATACTCTGCAAATCCCCTGCCGAAACTAATCTTGCCAAATAATGAATTGCAGCATCCGGATCTGATCCTCGTATAGATTTCTGAAATGCGCTCAAAATATCATAGTGACTGTCACCGTCTTTATCATACCGCATTGCTTTTTTCTGCGTTGCCTGAACAGCCACATCAAGCGTTATTTCTATATTTCCGTCAGAATCGGGACGCGCGGCAAGAAAAGCAACCTCAAGCGAATTCAATGCTTTTCTTACATCACCGTTTGAAACGTGTGCCATATGATTTATCGCAGCTTCTTCAACAGATACGTTATACAGCTTATAATCATTTTCTTTTAAAAGCACAACAGCGCGTTCCAGCGCGTCTTTTATATCCTCCGGTTCAACAGGCAGGAACTCAAAAACCACGCTTCGCGACAACACAGCGTTATACACATAAAAATATGGATTTTCCGTTGTGCTTGCAATAAGCGTGATTTTTCCATTCTCCATAAATTCCAAAAGCGACTGCTGCTGTTTCTTGTTAAAATGCTGTATTTCGTCAAGATACAGCAGAACACCGTCCATCGCTAAAAAGCTATCCAATGTTGAAACAATATTTTTAATATCGGCAACAGAAGCATTTGTCGCGTTTAAACGATGCAATGTTTTTCCGGTCTTAGAGGCAATAATATTGGCAATCGTAGTTTTGCCTACACCGCTGGGGCCATAAAAAATCATATTTGGAATTTCATTATTTTCAATTATATTGCGAAGCAGCTTTCCTTGTCCTATAAGCTGCTTCTGCCCTACAACATCATCTAAAGACGATGGCCGTATTCTATCTGCAAGCGGTGTTTTACTCATAGCCTTGACTTGACCTCTCTCGCTAAACTATCTACTTCTTCCTGTGTTACAGTTGTCATCTGCGACCAACGGCAGCTTGGAATTTTATCTAAATATTCCTTTGCCGTAGCATAATCACCACATTTTACAGCAATCTGCGCGCCATGATAATATGCTTCCACAAACTGAGGATTTTCAGCAATTATCTTGTCAGAATACTCTCTTGCCTTTTCATAATCACCAAGCTTATAATAGCACAGGGACAAATTGTCCGTAATGTCACGGTCATCGCTGTTATACTCATATGCCTCTAAACAAAATTTCAGCGCATCTTCCGGAGCATCATGCAGATATTTAAAATATCCCAGCATACCGTAAAGCATAGTGTTTTTATAATTTCCATTGTCAAAAATTTCATATGCCTCTTCAAGCGCCTCTTCAAGCTTTCCTTGCTTAAAATAAACCATACAGCGCTGCTGCTTTGCATTATTCTTCTGTTCCGGCTTAACTCCTTTTGCTCTGATTATACTATTAAGTATTTGTTCAGCCGTTTCAAAATCTCCCGTCCGCATCAATATATACGCATATGAAACCCTTGTGTTTACTTTTGCTCGTTTCGTATCATATGATTTCTTAAACCACTTTTTTGATTCCTCAAAATCCCCTTCCTGATACGCTTTATTTCCCTTTATAGTATAATAATTGGGTATAAATGAATAAATACCGTATGCAAGAAATAACGCGGTAATACCTAATCCAAGCAAAACATTAAACCTATATGCCAAAACAACCAAAATGGCAGTACATATTATATATACAATAGTCATTATCATCGTCCTCTGTACAAAAAATTTCAACTATTATCCCACATCCCTAATCTTAGGGCATAACGGGAATTTTTATTCTGAATAAGAAAAATTACTCACCTTGCAGGCAATTTTCTTAACTACAAAAATCATAATTAAAAATCATAATTTGAAAATACCGCTTCCCGCAAGGGGAAGCGGATTAAGCAATCTGAAACACTAAAATTCAGCAGTACCCACAGTTCTCGGGAACGGCAGAACATCACGGATATTTGACATACCTGTAATATACATAACCGCGCGTTCAAAGCCCAAGCCAAAGCCCGCATGCTTATTTGTACCGTATTTTCTTAAATCCAAATACCATGAATAATCTTCTTCCTTTAAGCCCAGTTCCTTCATGCGGCTTACAAGAATATCATAATTTTCTTCACGCTGACTTCCGCCGATAATCTCTCCGACACCCGGCACAAGAACATCTACCGCCGCAACAGTCTTTCCGTCAGGATTAAGCTTCATATAAAATGCCTTAATCTCCTTAGGATAATCCGTCACCATAACAGGACGCTTAAAAATCTGCTCTGTTAGATATCTTTCGTGCTCTGTCTGCAAGTCAGTACCCCACTCAACCGGATATTCAAACTCATCAGCATGCTCCTTTAAAAGCTCAATCGCTTCGGTATACGTTACATGAGCGAATTTGTTGTTTACTACGTTATTTAATCTATCAAGCAATCCCTTGTCTATAAACTGATTAAAGAATGCCATTTCCTCCGGAGCATTTTCAAGGCAATAATTAATTATATATTTCAGCATATCCTCAGCAAGCTCCATATCGTCCTGCAAATCTGCAAATGCTATTTCCGGCTCAATCATCCAGAACTCAGCAGCATGACGCGTGGTGTTTGAGTTTTCTGCACGGAAGGTTGGTCCAAATGTATATACATTTCTGAACGCCATGCAATATGTTTCTACATTTAACTGTCCACTAACTGTCAAATTGGTTGATTTGCCAAAGAAATCCTTACTGTAATCAACACTGCCGTCATCATTCTTGGGAAGATTATCAAGCGGCATTGTAGTAACCTGGAACATTTCACCCGCACCTTCACAGTCACTTCCTGTTATAATCGGAGTATGAACATATACAAATCCGCGTTCCTGGAAAAACTGGTGAATTGCATATGCAATCATTGAACGAACACGGAATACAGCGGCAAATGTATTAGTTCTCGGACGCAGATGCGCGATTGTCCTTAGATATTCAAAGCTATGACGCTTCTTCTGAAGCGGATAATCGGGAGTTGAAGCACCATCAACTTCCACATTTTCAGCCTTTAATTCAAACGGCTGCTTAGCTTCCGGCGTAAGCTCAAGAATACCTGTTGCCGTAATAGCAGCGCCGACATTAAGCTTTGCAAGCTTTGCAAAATTATCAAGCTTGCTTTCCTCAATGATAATCTGCAAATTCTTGAAAAAGCTGCCGTCATTTATCTCAATAAATCCAAAATTCTTTGATACTCTTATGGTTCTTACCCAGCCGGAAATGGTTATTTCCTTTCCGCCATAGTTTTCCGTTTCTCTGAATAACTTTTTTATAACTGTTTTCATTAGATTCTTCCTTTCAAATTTGAATTAAAGCAAATTAATTCCGTTTTCTGCGCACGCTTTACGCATTTCTTCCGGCCATACAGATGCCTGTACTTCGCCGATATGCGCTTTGTTAAGCATAAACATACATAATCTTGATTGACCTATACCACCGCCGATTGTATACGGAAGCTCCTTATTAAGAAGCTTTTTATGGAAATCAAGCTCAAGTCTGTCCTCGCAGCCTGTCAGCTTAATCTGTGAAAGAAGTGATTTTTCATCTACTCTGATACCCATGCTTGAAAATTCATATGATAAATCAAGAACAGGATAATACATTAAAATATCACCATTCAATTCCCAGTCATCATAGTCTGGAGCTCTTCCATCATGCTTTTTACCCGATTTAAGCTCCTTACCTATCTGCATAAGAAATACAGCTTTCTTTTCTCTGAGCAAAGCGTTCTCTCTCTCCTTCGGCTCAAGGTCAGGATACATATCCTCAAGCTCCTGTGTTGTAATAAATGTAATTTCGTCAGGGAAATAATCCTCAATAACAGGGAACTTCTGACAAACTCTTGCCTGAGTTGCCTTCATTGCCTTATAAATATTTTTGACGTATTTCTTCAGTGTTTCAATGTTTCTGTCCTTTTCCTCAATAACCTCTTCCCAGTCCCACTGGTCAACATACATCGAATGAAGATTGTCTACTTCCTCATCACGTCGTATAGCGTTCATGTCCGTATAAAGACCTTCTCCGGACTTAAAACCATATTTTCCTAAAGTCATTCTTTTCCACTTTGCAAGTGAATGTACAATTTCAAGAGTAGCGCCGTTTATACATGGCGCGTCAAAGCTTACCGGACGTTCTACTCCATTAAGATTATCGTTAAGACCTGTTTCAGGACGCACAAACAGCGGCGCTGAAATTCTTTGCAGATTAAGCGCAGCAATTATCTCGTGCTGAAAAGTATCCTTAATAAATTTAATTGCCTTTTCAGTGGTTCTTCCATCCAGACTTGATTTGTAACCCTTAGGTAAAATTAGTGACATTTTTATATATACTCCTTTATGTTTATATTTTATCATACAGAAAATTACATACATATTATGTAATTTTACACATTCAGTAAATTTTCACAAACAAAGATGCTTTAAAAGCTTATATTTTTTTGTCAGTAAACTCAACATTATCAAGAGTAGCCTTAAAATTTGCTCTTATCGCGGCAAGATACTCTTTACGAAGAACATCGCGTTCTGCTGTTTCAGCATCTGACAAGCCTTCGGTTTTTGCTTTTTTTGCCAAAAAATTAATTCTTTCTATTTTGGCTTTTTCCAAACCAATCTCCTCCATATCCTTAAAAATTCCTATATGCTTATTTTACCATAGCTATTATACCTTATTTTTAACAAAATTTCAAGGACAATTTATTATTTCTTTACTGATAGTATAAAAATCAGAAGAATACAGCTGTATCGCTTACGTCCTTTAAATAAGTGTTTAAGTATTTTCCGACATATTTTAAACAATAAAATTTCACGGACAATCTGCAAAAAATCCAAATTTATCATAGTATATATTACAAATCAAGAAAGGAGGCACTAAACCATGGGTGAATGTTGTCAGAGAAATCACGGCTGCGGCAATTTTGATTTTGATATGATTCTTTGGGTACTAATAATAATCGTAATTGTTACCTGTATGTGCAACGATTAATACAGACGGACCGGGACTTTCCTCCCGGTCCTTTTATTTTCATATTACATTTTATCAAGAGTATTTATAGACTCAGTTTCGCCTACAAGCACCACTATATCCGTCCCCTTAAATATATAGTCCGGTTTAGGAGTTATCGTGACCTCATTATCACTAAGGTTGGTCTTTATTGCAACTATATTGACGCCATGCTTTTTACGGACGGAAAGCTCCTCTATGCTTTTGCCAACCCACCGTTTGGGCACAATAATATCCGCAATGCTGTATTTATCCGAAATATCTATCATGTCAATAATTCTCTCTGACACAAGATTTATAGCAATTTTTATTCCTGCCTCCTGCTCAGGTATTATTACTGTGTCAGCGCCAATTTTCTCCAATACCTTTTTATGCTGCCTGTCTAACGCCTTGCACACTATTTGTTTTATGCCTGATTCCTTTACATTGAGTGTAATCAACACACTGTCAGAAATATTCCCGCCTATAGCAATTACAACACAGTCATAGTTTCTTATTCCGAGAGATTTAAGCACACTTTCTTCCTTAGCGTCAGCACATACCGCCTGAGTTACATAGTCCGCTACAGCATTAATTTTATCAATATCCTTATCAACCGCTAAAACCTCATATCCCATTTTAAAAAGCTGCAGCGCAATTGACTTGCCAAATCTTCCCATACCTATTACAGCAAAAGTTTTCATTTTATATCACCTTTCATATTTACCCAATTAATATATTACCTGTAGGATACTCTATTTTGCCGGTATTTTTTAAACGCATTGTAAATGAAACGCTTATCGTCATTATTCCTACACGTCCAAAAAACATATAAACCATAAGCAAAATTTTTGAGATCAAAGAAGCCTGCGCTGTTACGCCTGACGTAAGTCCTACAGTTCCGTATGCCGAAGCGGTTTCATAAAATACATCAATCAACGGAATGTTATCTATAGCAGCTATAAGCGTGCTGCCCAATATTGACATAACCATCCATAAAAATACAAGCGCTAATGCATATACGCAATTGCTGTCCTTAATTCTTCTGCAAAATACCGTCACTTCACCTTTTGACATCAATACAGCTCTCAAAGTCATGAAAGCAACAGCTATTGTAACAACCTTAATTCCTCCTGCCGTTGAGCCTGACGCTCCTCCAATCATCATCAGCATAATCGACAGCAATTTTGATTCCTGAGTTAAATTAGCCTGACCTATTGAATCAAAACCGGCAGTTCTTGTCGTTATCGACTGAAATACTGCAGATAAAACTTTATGCGCTGTACTTTGATGACCTATCGTGGCTGTATTAGAGTTTTCAAATACAAAAAAGCCAACTGCGCCTATTATCAAAAGTGATGCCGTCATAAAAAATACAAGCTTTGAATACATCGACAGAGGTTTTACACGCTTTATCCGCAAAAAAGCCTCCTCCCATACGACAAATCCCAAACCGCCTATAATTATAAGCATTCCAAGAGTCAGAACAACAAGCGGATCTGATTGATAGGCCATAATGCTGTTGCCGTTTCCCAATATGTCAAATCCGGCATTACAAAAGGCTGATACTGAATGAAACACACTGTACCATATTCCCTTCAGCAATCCCTCCTGAGGAATAAATCGGACAGACAACAATACAGCGCCAATCATTTCAAATATCGCGGTTGCTTTCAGCACCATTTTTGCTAAACGAACAACACCCTCAAGACTATCCAAGCCAAACGACTGAGCTATCATCATACGGTCACGCAAGCCTATATATTTATTTGCCGCAACAAATGCCGTAGTTAATATAGTCATGAACCCTAAGCCGCCGAGCTGTATCAATATCAAAATTACCAACTGACCGAAATAGCTGTAATATGCTCCCGTTTCCACTAATGTGAGTCCCGTTACACAGGTTGCCGAAGTTGTTGTAAACAAAGCCGTAATAAACGGTGTTACAACTCTTTCCTTCGATGAACACGGCAGCATAAGCAACAATGCGCCTATTAAAATAATCGTTAAAAATCCAAGCGCAATTCTTCCCCCCGGATTTACACGTTTTTTTTCAAAAAAGCCTTTTTTAATAATGCGGTCAAAAAACTCCATAACCGCGCCTCCTGTTATTTATTATGATTTTTTCCACGCCGCCGATGTGAAGAGCATCAATACCGGATACAATTCTAATCTTCCTGCCAGCATATCCAAAGAAAGTATTAATTTAGAAAGAATAGAAAAATCAGAAAAATTCCCCGTCGGTCCGACAGCACCCAAACCAGGTCCGACATTATTCAGTGTTGCTATAACAGACGTAACTGTTGTTGTTATATCTGCCTTATCTAATGAAACCAGTAAAACAGACAATAAAAGTACAAGCATATATACAATAAAATATGCTCCGACACCACTCACTGCTTCCCTATCCAAAGACTTTCCATCACTTTTAACCGAAACAACGCTTTTGGGACTTATTGTTTTCTTAATTTCTCTCAATGCTGTTTTTACTAATATCGAAATTCTGACAATCTTAATTCCGCCGCCTGTAGAGCCTGCGCAGCTTCCTGTGAACATCAAAATTATTAATATTATTTGCGAGAATACAGGCCACATATTAAAATCGGCAGTAGCATATCCGGTTGTCGTAATTATAGAAGAAACCTGAAAAAACGAATATCTGAATGCCTCTGCAAAATTACTGTATTGATTTGTAACATTTATCGCTATTAAAACAGTAGCTGTAACAACAATTCCAATATAAGTTTTTAATTCATCACTTCTTACTACCTGTATAAATTTTCGGGCAATAAGCAAATAATAAATATTAAAATTAATACCGAATAATATCATGAATATTCCAATTACATAATCAATATAAGCGCTGTTATAGTATCCGATACTGCTGTTCTTTACACCAAAGCCGCCTGTACCGGCTGTACCAAATGTATGTACCAAACTATCATACACACCCATACCGCCGAATAACAGCAAAATAAATTCCGCGACTGTGAGCGCGATATATATTCCGTAAAGTATTCTAATTGAAAACTGCCATTTACTTACAAGCTTACCGATTTTCGGGCCCGGCATCTCCGCTCTCATAATATGAGTGGTTCGCACGTCTTTTTGCGCAAAAATCGCCATTGCAAATACAAGAACACCCATTCCGCCTATCCAGTGAGTAAAGCTTCGCCAAAACAGCAAACTTTTGCTCATCGATTCTACATCAGCTAAAATTGTTGACCCTGTGGTTGTAAATCCTGAAACAGTTTCAAAAAAGCAATCTACAAAGCTTGGTATTTCACGACTTATGAAAAACGGCAGTCCTCCCACAATTGAAAACAGTATCCATGCAATCGCTACAATCATCAATCCTTCACGGGCAAAAAGCTCCTTTTTCTTCGGTGGAAAAAAAGCTGCTGTTCCCAAAATCAAAAATACAGCAATCGCAATCAGAAATGCCCAGTGACATCCGTCACCGTAAATAAACGATACCGCCAGCGGCGGTATCAATACAGCAGAACCGATAAGCATAATTTTTCCCAATATATATATTATCATTCTGTAATTCATATCTATTCCTTCCAAATAGGCTAATTCTATGCAAGTATATCTGTAGCCTTTTTCAGCTGAAGTGTTGTAACTATTATCAGCGAATCTCCCGGTTCAATAGTGCTGTTTCCGTCCGGAATAAATGGTTTTCCGTCGTGCACAATTGAAGCTATAAGTACATTCTTTTTTAATTTGAGTTTTTTCAGAGGTATTGATGTGAATTTTTGTTCATTAGTAATTTTGAATTCAATTGCCTCTGCCTTGTTCCCCACAATTCGATATAAAGTGCTTATTTCTGTACCGCTGCTGTTTTCCATAGCGCTGTCCTTCACTGTTCAAATACTCGACAAGCGTTACACCCACCTTGCCGCCGCCGACTATAATAATATTCATAGCTTAATTCCCTTCATGACCTCTTTCGCGCCCCATAAGCGAATTTACTGCTTCGCGCGCATCTTTATTTTCATAAAGAATTTTATAGGCCTGTTCTGTTATAGGCATAGATACATCATATTTGCGGCTCAGATTATATGCCGCGGTCGCAGTATTTACTCCTTCAACCACCATATGTACAGTGTCAAGCGTTTCCTGCAAGGTTTTGCCCTGACCGAGAAGTATTCCGGCGCGGCGGTTTCTTGAATGCATACTTGTGCATGTAACTATTAAATCACCTACTCCGGAAAGTCCCATAAATGTCTTTTCATCAGCACCCATTGCTTTTCCCAGTCTTGCAATTTCCGCAAGCCCGCGCGTCATAAGCGCAGCCTTTGTATTGTCACCATAACCCAATCCATCGGAAATACCTGCGCAAAGTGCAATTACGTTTTTAAGAGCACCGCCAAGCTCTACACCGATTATATCTGTAGATGTATATACTCGAAACATTTCTCCCATGAAAACATCCTGAATAAACTTTGCGGTCTGCAAATTCTCAGAAGCAACCACATTTGTTGTGGGAAGCCCTCTTGAAACCTCCTCGGCATGAGAAGGCCCACTCATAACTGATATGTTTGCCTGAGGAATTTCCTCTTTATAAACCTCGGAAAGTCTTAAAAGAGTTCCTTGCTCAAGTCCCTTTGAAATATTGACAATTTTTTGTCCTTCTTTAATATGTGGCGAAAGCTGCTTTGCCGTTGTGCGTGTAGCAGGTGACGGCGCAGCTGTGATTATAAGCTCTGCTCCGTCTGTGCATTCTGCCATATTGTGCGTACAATAAATTGTTTCCGGAAATTTTACTCCCGGAAGAAATTCCTTGTTTTCTCTGTCATTTGAAAGACGGTCAGTTTCCTCCTGTATCCATGACCACAGATACACATTATGCCCTCTTGAGGATAAAAGTATGGCAATGGCAGTTCCCCAGCCGCCTGAACCTATTACAGCAATTTTCATATCATTTCTCCTTTTTAGCACCCAACTTATTTTCCGTACCGTTTAATAATCTATTTATATTTGCGTGGTGTCTTGCGATAAGTAATCCGCCGATTATCACAACGCACACAAGCTGTACAATATTATAATTCTTCGTAACTATCGCCTTGACAATTTCAATAACAATATATGCCGCACCCCCAAGGATTGAGCCAAGCGAAACATAACGCGTGACAGCCATAATAGCAATGGCGCATACCGCCACGATAAGTCCGACCTTCCAATCAAGCATAAGTACCACACCAAGGGAGGTTGCAACGCCCTTGCCGCCCTTGAACCCAAAATATATCGGGAAATTATGTCCGAGTATTACGCATACACCTGCGATGTATGCCAAAACCCCTGTATTCGCGCTGATATTCTTATCAGCTATTATAGCAATTATAATAGCTACGATACCTTTGAGAACATCAAGCAAAAGCGTCAGTACACCCATTTTCTTGCCGTGCGTCCTTAACATATTCGTTGCTCCTGCATTTCCGCTGCCGCTTTCGCGTATATCCTTTCCGCTTATAGCCCTTGAAATCAGTATTGAAAAATTAACCGAACCAATGAGATATGAAATTACCGCCACGGCAATGATTACAAAATATTTCACTATTTTAGCCTCCCCAAGTCCAAGAAAAAATCGTTCAGATTGCCACTTGCAGCCGACGGTGCTGTACTATTGTACTGTCCTCGACAAAAAGTAGTGAGCTGGGCGATTTTAGCCGGACGATTATAATTTTTTTTCGTTCTTCTCACGCACAATGAATTTTATAGGTGTCCCCTCAAAGCCGAATGCCTCGCGCACCTGATTTTCAATAAATCTCAGATACGAATAATGGAACAAATCCTTTGAATTTGCGAACAGTATAAACGTAGGCGGCGCAACGCTTGCCTGCGTGCCGTAATAAAGCTTTAAACGTCTGCCCTTGTCTGACGGCGGCTGCTGTTTCGCCATTGCTTCGTTAAGCACATCGTTAAGCATACCGGTAGTAATTCTTCTCTTATGCTGTTCATTGACCTTCTTTATAAGCTCAAGCAGCTTTTCCACTCTCTGTCCGGTCTTTGCGCTGATAAATATAATCTCCGCATAGGACATGAACGCAAACTCCTCACGAACTCGCATGGTAAAGTTTTTCATGGTCTTATCGTCCTTGTCCACAATATCCCACTTGTTTACCGCAAAAATACAGGCCTTTCCCTGCTCATGTGCATAGCCTGCCACCTTTGTATCCTGCTCGGTGATACCTTCACTTGCGTCTATCATTATAACACACACGTCACTTCTGTCAACTGCCGCAAGCGAACGCACAACGCTGTAACGCTCCACGTTTTCGTCAATTTTTCCTCGTTTTCTCATTCCGGCAGTATCTATAAATAGGTACTTATCCTCTCCTCTAACATAATGCGAGTCAATCGCATCACGAGTCGTTCCTGCAATGTTGCTGACAATAACTCTGTCCTCACCAAGAATTTTATTTATAAGCGATGACTTACCCGCATTCGGCTTGCCGATTACAGCCACCTTGATTTCTTCCTCATCCTCGGAGGTGTCCGCATCCTCAGGAAATTTATGTGTCACCTCATCAAGCAAATCACCCACACCCAGTCCATGCGTTGAGGAAATCGCTATTGGGTCGCCAAGTCCGAGATTATAAAACTCATAAAATTCAAAAGGCGGATTACCTGTATTGTCTACCTTATTTACAGCAAGAACTATCTTCTTTTTAGCCTTTAAAAGCATTTGCGCAACGTCCTGATCGTTTGCCGTTACTCCGTCCTTGACATTCGTCATAAGAATTACAACATCCGCCATTTCAATAGCCAGTTGTGCCTGACGGCGCATCTGTACAAGAATTTCATCCTTTGAAGCAGGCTCAATACCGCCTGTATCAACAAGAGTAAAATGCTTATCAAGCCACGAAACATCCGCATAAATTCTGTCACGAGTCACACCGGGAGTATCTTCAACTATACTTATACGCTGTCCCGAAATTTTATTAAAAAGTGTCGATTTCCCAACATTAGGGCGTCCAACTATCGCTACTAATGGTTTCATTTCTATCTCCTTCCAGCAATCCTGATTAAGCCTAAAATTCCAGTTCTTCATCAAGGATTTTCTCTATAAATTCATAGCCGTCATTCAGCACAGGCACAATTTTCACATTAAGCGCCTTTTCCACGTCCTCAACCGTTGTGTCGTCAAGGAATATGTTATCATCATCACGAAGCATACTATGCGGTATAAGCAGTACCTCGGTATTTATCCTATCCTTTAACTGATTAATTATATCACAGCCGCATACTAAACCCGAAACACTTACGCCACCGCCGAAAAAATCATTTTTAATTGCATATACATCAATTTTTACACCTGAGCATTCTTTTTCTATAGCTTCTGCAAGCTCCTTTATAAAGCACGACGCTATTTCGCCTGTCGCTATTGAAATATGCCTTGACCTTTTTTTTCTTCTAAGCAGCTTTAATGCACTGTCAAATTCCTCACGCATACTTGCTATAAGTCCAACACCGTTTTCTATTTGAGGGAACCCCTCATAGCTTTCCGCATCCGGCACATCAATTCCCGCATTAACATAAAACTCGTCGGATAAATATACCAGCCTTGTCCCCAATTTGTCAAGAAAAGCATTCTGTATTTTCTCAACAAATTCTATCGTTTCACGGCTGCTCTCAGCTGTAAAAGGCTTTAAAGGATACAATCCCTCTCTATAACGCGTAAGTCCGACAGGCACAACTGAAATACTGTTTACATACGGGAACAAGCCCCCTAAATCCTCCAATGTATTCCTCAGATTTTCACCGTCATTTATTCCGGGGCAAAGAACTATCTGACAATTCATATAAATATTATTTTGGGCAAATTTCTTCATTATATCATAGCACTTACCTGCAAAACGATTATTGAGCATTTTGCACCTTAAATCAGGGTCTGTGGCATGTACGCTGACATTTATCGGTGAAACACGCATTTTTATAAGGCGGTCAATTTCCTCGTCCGACATATTCGTGAGAGTGACATAATTGCCCTGTAAAAACGACAAGCGCGTATCATCGTCCTTGAAATAAACCGTTTCACGCATTCCTTTCGGGAGCTGGTCAATAAAACAGAATATACACTTATTCGTACAGCTCTGTGCCTCATCAATAAGACTTTCGGTAAATTCTATGCCTAAATCCTCATAATCATTTTCAATCGTTATAATCTCGGTTGAACCGTCTTTTTTTAAAATCTCCAGTGTTACCTCGTATTCCGCGGTAAGATAACGATATTCCAGTATATCATGAAAATCATGGTCATTAATTTTAAGCAGCTTATCACCTTTTTTCAGTCCCGCTTCAAAAGCCGGCGAATCCGGTTCTATATATGAAATTGTGGTGTCTACTTTTCGCATACACAATACCCCACTATATTATAATCCATTAATTCATTATCACATATTTTGTGTAAATAATCAAGGGTT
This sequence comes from Clostridia bacterium, assembly GCA_022768695.1. Classification (GTDB taxonomy): domain Bacteria; phylum Bacillota; class Clostridia; order UBA1381; family UBA1381; genus JALEPO01. Next base: position 3,466 of record JALEPO010000088.1, on the reverse strand, counting down.
TTTATAAAAAACCACAAAAATGCCTTATTTTTCTTAACACAACAGCAATTTACTGTCTTTACCGTTGTGTATTTTTATCTGCTCATTTTTAATCAGTGGAAATCTTGCAAGCTTTGCTCCATCCAATTCCTCATTATACATATCTACGGCAGTAATCTGATGATTTTCGTAAGTAGTATAATAATATATACCTTTATCAGCATTACAGCAGGACGTATATATTGTAATCTCAAACTTTCCGCCGCCAACATCACAGCAGCCACGCTGCTGATCTACGGAACCAAGAATGTGAAAAAACTGACTTACACTCTCATATTCCGAATCACCAGAAACCGAATTCATTTTTACAAAAGCAGCTCTGATAAAACGTGACTGAGATGACAAATCCCCCGGCAACCCCAACGCGCCCATACCGCGACTGTACGCATTAAGCGGCAGCTTATCAGAAAAACAATTCTGCGGCTGCTTTGGTGATAAATGCATATAATTGTTAAGCTGAAACATCTGTTCTTGAAAGGGCGGATTATTAGTCAATACTCCTACCGGATTATCATATACCTTAATCCCTTCCCTCACTGATTCTACCGTAACAGACTCATTCCTGTCTGAAATCAGCCAGTGAAGCTGAGCAAGCGGCAATTCTTTGCTGAATGGTGTATTTGTAATATTAATTTTTTCTAAAAGCAATCTCGCTTCCTTTACAGAGGCGCACTGACCGAGAATCCACGGTATAAATTCAAACTGCGCTATGTTATCCGCATCCGTCATATTTTCTCTGTAATATGCATTCCCGACAAAGTTCAAGCCTGCCATTCCCAGTCCCTTTTCATTGACTGCGTCATAATACAGTGGATATTTCTCCGCAACATATGCCATACCAATCATTGCGTAATGCTTTTCCATTTCACCCGCACTGCGAAAGTGAAATGGGTAATTACGCGGTACTATAACAACCTCGTCCCCATAGGAAAACTCATAGTCCAATGTGCGTCCAAAATAAAAATCCTTTGTTTTGTATGTCGCTGCTGTGCACATAATATTACCTCCTCAAATTGCTGCACTTACTCTTCATCAATCATAATTCCGTATCTTTAGTTTCTTAATATAATGGTTTCCATAATATTATATCATGATACACAGTAAAATTCAATGATTATATATTACTGCTATTCAGAAGCGGCATGAACGTTAGTACCCATAAAAAAACACATAACAAAAAAACGAGTCTGAATTGATCTCCTATGACTTAATTCAGACTCGTCATTTTTTATGCTATGTATTATTTAAATATATACTTTACTTAATTGTTAGGATATGCCTGAACAAGAGCATTATATTCCGTCTGTGTTATCGGCATTACCGTACCATGACGATATGTTGCATCAAATGTGAAATCAGCAGCTGAAGTGAATTCACCCTTAGTTATATCACTTGTCACAAACGGCTTATATCCCTGACTCTTTGAATAGTAGTCAAGAAGCAAGCACCATTTATCCTCACCGTTAAGCTTATAAATTGTAGGGCCTTCATAGCCTGTTACAGTATTACCGGCTGTGCCGTTGATTGTGTATGTTTCAACGTCCTTCCAGTTACCGCTAAGTGTTGTACTCTGCATCATTGTAACCGATGATTTGCTTTCATTCTTTGTAAATCTGTAATATATACCCTTATCCTGTATAATTGTGGTATCTATATTACTTACGTTTCCGCCGTCAATGTATATCTCAGGCTCTGTGAATGTCTTGAAATCTGATGTATAGCTTCTGTACATACGCTGTGTTGCATAGTTGTCGGTCGATGTCTTTGATGCCCAGAATACCATATACTTGCCGACCTCAGGGTCATATACTGCCTCCGGTGCCCATGTACAGCCGGCATTTTCAGGAGCAACCTGAACAAGGCTTGCCTCACTCCAGTTTACAAGGTCACTGCTTTCCCATATAACAATACTCTTTGAACCCGAAGTTTGACAAGTACCCCATCTGTTTGAATCGTCACGTCTGTTATAGATGCTTAAATCTGTCGCTATTACAAAGAACTTGCCGTCCTCTCCGCGAAGAATATACGGATCACGCACACCATTTTCACCTACGTTGCTGGTAAGAACAGGCGAACCGTTATTCAACGTTGTCCATGTTGTTCCGTCCTGAGATACAGAGAAATAAATCTGTTCATGACTTGCATCACTTTCATTGCCTACAAAGTGAGCAAACAGATATGCTCCCATAGCTTGTTCCTCCTTAACAGTTACTGTTCTTGTTACTGTTTTTACTGTTTCTGTGCCGTTTTTCAGTGTGCAGCTAACTTTGTATGTACCATTTGCAACATTGTCAAAGCTGCCTGATGCTATATTATCCTTCTGGTCAAGCGTTATTGCGCTATCGCCTGTTGATGCTAATGTTACAGACATCGAATAAGGTGTCTTAGCACTGTCGTACTCACTCGTGAACTTAATTGAACCGTTTTCAGCATACGCGGTGAATGTTTCAATTGCCGCTGTACGTCCCGGCACTGTCGCAGTAAATACCTTGCTTAATTCTACACCCTTTACCGTAACCTTTGCGGTAAGCGTAACCTCCTTAGTGTCATCGCCTATACTTACAATACCGCTGTTTGTTATTACGCTTGTATCTGATGATGTCCATGTAATAGGTGTTTCGTCAGATAATTTATCAGGAAGCGCAATATTTGATGATACTGCCGACAAATCACCCAAATCCACTTCCTCAAGCGGATTTGTCAGTGCGCCTTTTGCAATCACGAAATCATCAATATAGCCTGTTGCATATTCGCCGCTTCCCCAGTTTGCCTTACCGATGTATGCAACAGAAGATTTTCCGAGCATATCTGACAGCGAAACGGTTGATGACTGCTTATCAGCCAAAACACCGTTTACATACACAGTTGTAGCATCCTGTTCCACGGAAATTATTACATCGTTCCACTCATTCTGTCTAACAGCACCGGCAATTTCCGCCGAACGAGAACCATTATTATTATAACGCTCTGTGTGAACAATTTCATTTTGTGTTCTTATTCCAAGATAATTTTCTTTCTGATATGTCTGCGCTGAGTCGTTTGGCGCGGCGAAGAGCAGCCACGATGCTGTTGTTGCTGTCGGCTTTACTTTAAATGAAACAGTTATTTCATCCAAGCCTGTCAAAAGGCTGTTGCCGTTTGCATCTGTAAGCTTGATTGCTGTTGCGTTAGTTCCGTCAAACTGAACGCAAGCCTTATCATCAGCAGTTACAAATTTCGGTGTTCCTGAAGCAGTACCATAAGTTGATGTACTCGTTAAATCACCGTTATCAAAGCTAAGGTTTATTAATTCTCCATTCTCAGGCAATACAGGTGCGTCTGTAGGAGCAGGAGGAGCTGTTGGCTCTGCAAGCGCCTCTTTATATGTTATAATGTCACCGTCAAGATTATCATATGAAACAGTTCTTTCCGCCGCTGAGTTGTAATC
>JALEPO010000068.1 GCA_022768695.1 Clostridia bacterium | reverse complement strand
ACAGCGTTAACTCCTCTGACGCTGCATCGGAAAATCAGCTTACTGCCGATAATCATACAAGTGAATTTATTACATTAGATAAGCCTGCAATCGGTTTTACAAAGGTTGGCGACGCAGTTACTGTAACTGCAACCCTTGCAGACGGCGTTGAGGACGAGGTTGAATGGCTCGTGCGTGACAGCTCAATGCTTAAAATTTCTCCTATTATATCATCTGATTCGGGTTATTTAATTGATGACGCGGAAAAAGAAGCCGGCTCGGGCAAGTCAAGCTCTGCAAGTATCGTATGGCAGGGCGGAACAGGTCAAACCTCATTCTTTGCAAGACTTAAGTCTAATCCGGAAGAATATGTAGAGGGTACAGCTATATTCTTTGACAATTCTTCAGCGGAAAATCAAACCACTCCTGTAGAAACAAATGACAGTGAATTAAAGACTGAATTTGAATCTCCGGAGATTGAGGAATTTCTTCGTCAGATGTACGAGGAGGGTCTTACACAGGATAATTCACAGTATGATTTATCCTTGTTTGAAACAGAAGCGTCCGGCACAACAAATAGTGCTTCAAAAACTGCTTCTGCCACAACAAATAGTGTTCAGGAAGTATCATCAGAAAATACAGATGAAAAAATCGCTTCCTATTATAATAGCAGCACAGACAGTATTGAAACAGAAAACAATTCTGAAATGGCTGCAAATGAAAATGCAAATTCAAGTATTGTTTCAGCTCAGGAAGAAAAAACAGCTTCTGCTGCACATGAATCAGCGGCGCAGAAGCCGGCTACAGTTACTGAAACAGAAGAAAGGGTTGTTGATAAGGTTGTAACAGAAACAGTTGAGGATACGGTTACTACTAATGTACAAAGAGAAACCGTTACAACAACAAGCGTTACAACATCAGTGGTCGGTTCAACAACAGGTTCTTCGACCGTCACAAAGGAAGTAGAAAAGCAAGTGCCGAAACAGGTAGAAGTACAGGTTCCGGTTCAAGTGGCTAATGAGGTTGAACGTCAGGTCGAGACGACAATCACAAATGAAGACGGTACACAGGAAACTGTAATGGATACAATTACTGAGGTTCAGTATACTACCGAGTATGAAACTCAATACGAAACTCAGTACGAAACTGTTACTGAAACTGTTACTGAAACAGTTGAAGGCGAAAAACAATATGATGTAAATGAAACAACAACTATTGAAACGGTTGTAAATGAAACAGTAACGGATAATTCAGGAAATGTTATTTCGTCAGGAGTTGTTGACAGTTCAACATCAACCTCGTCAAGAAATTATACATCAGCTTCAATGCCGGAAACGGGAACAGAGGTTTCTGTTTCGACTTCAGTTTCAAATTCAACATCAAGCGAAACAGTTACTAAAGAAGTTGAAAAAGTTGTTCAGGAGGTTGTTACCGAAGAGGTATCAGTAGAAGTTGAAAACAACAATAGTGCAAACAGCAACACAAATGTTGCAAAGGCTACAAATTCTACAAACAATGATACAAACGTTTCAGTAGCTACAAATTCTGCAAACAACGAAAGTGAAGTTTCAAAGTCAAACGTTAGTTACCATATAACAACAGATAATTCAACCAACCAAATTCCGGTTAGCATAAACGAAGCGCAGGGTGTTGAAGAGGCTGTCGGTATATCAGAGCAATCGTCTGCTTCAAATTTGGATTTGAGTTCCGGTTCAAGTTCTGAAACGAACCTTGGTTCAGGTTATGACACAAGCTCCGATTCAAGTTCCCAGTCGAACCTTGGTTCAGCTTATGACTTAAGTTCCGGATCAAATGTCGGTTCAAATTCTGAGACGGTTGATTCAGCTGATGTACAATTATTATCATCGGATTATGATTTGACTGCATATAACACAGATGCGCAAATTATTGAGTCTGAACCTAAAACGGTTGTTTCGGCAGCTGACTATAGTTCGACAGATTATGTTGCGGTTCCTCTTTCGGTAGACAGTATCAGTCTGATGAGCATATCGCCTTTGGCTGACCCCGGTACAACACCGACAGAGGGTACTGCGGTAAGTCAGATTGAGGGACTCAATACTATTGAAATACGAATCGGAGATACTCGTAATTTTGAAACAATTCTTTCCGAAAAGCTTGGAACAACAGGCGTGAGCTTCTCAGGTTATTCGGTTGTTGATAACAGACTTGCTTCAATATCGGGAAGCGGTTCATATGCGGAAGGATATGAATTGAAGGGTATCGCTGAAGGTCGCACAAAGATTACAGCGAACGTAAACGGAAAATACAGAATATTCAATCTTGAAGTTTACGGAAACACAGACGGAGTTGAGGCTAAGGCTGTTCCGATGGTAGTATCAAACGGCAGCTACTCAATGGCTTTGAAGAGTGACGGTACTCTTTGGGGCTGGGGTCTTATAGGTGATAGCCAGCTGGGTAACCTAAAGGTCAGCGGCGACGCACAGAATACTCCTTACAGAATGGAAATTAAAGAGAACGGTAAATTACTGCCTCTTGAAAATATAAAACATATTGCTGTCGGTGACGCTCATGCACTTGCAGTAACAAATGACGGTCATGTTTATTCATGGGGTCTTAACAGAAACGCTCAGCTTGGTAACGGTTTTAAATATACAGGAACAAATCCGTCGTATGTTTTAACCGCTCCGGAAACACCGCTTACAAACATAAAATATGTAGCAGCCGGTAACTTCAGTTCATACGCTATTACTGAAGATGGTGTTGTATACTCATGGGGACTTAACCTGTACGGTCAGTTAGGTAACGGTGTTTCGGGTGGTGATAAGGAACCTGACGATAGTCTAAGCACAGATGTTAAATATGCGACTAAGATTGAGCAGGATGCAGACGGAAATCCGTTTGATAATATAATTAAAGTTTCTGCCAGCGGTTCCCATGCGCTTGCATTAAAGAATAACGGTGACCTTTATGCATGGGGTTCAAACAAGTCCGGTTTATTGATTGAAACAATGACCGAGGAAACAATTACGCGTCCTACATTATATAAGCCTAATCTGGATGGTGTTGTTATAGATATAGCTGCGGGCGGCGGTACAAATTCATCGGGAACATCCGGTGAAGAAGGTGCTCAGGAGCTGCGTTTCCATTCTTTGGTTCTTACGTCAGGTAAAAATGTATGGACTTGGGGATATAACAAAGAAAATACTCTTGGTATGGTTATAGACAATGAAAATGCCAATGTAACTACACCAACGCAGCTTACAAAGCTTCCTAAGGTCATATCAGTTTCTGCCAGCAGATATAATTCGGCAGCTGTAACAGAAAACGGAAATGTTTATGCATGGGGTAGAAATGACGAAGGCGCTTCGGGTAATACATCCGTAACAGGTACAAGCACAAGAGAACCTGTTCTTGTAATGGCAGGCGCTACGGGTGACGGTGAAAACGGAAACCTTGATTCCGTTGTTGCTGTCGCAATCGGTGCAAACCATATGAATGCACTGCGTACTGACGGAACAGTTTATTCATGGGGAAGTGGCATGTTCGGTCAGTTGGGTGACAAGAAGAACGGCGCTGATGTAATGTCAACATTGCCCGTTCGCACAGGTGATGAGGAAAGCAATTCACTTGTTATGGAATATGTGATTGTAATTTCAAATGAAAATGGTGAAATTACAGGTGAATATATTGGCAGTGAGTCAATTCCGGATGTTGTCACAATTACAGACAGTCAGCACATTAAAATTGAGATTGATAGTATAAAGAAATATTATCGGACAGGCTTTAACCTTATAAAGAGTGATAAGAAGCTTGACATAATAGGAGAGATACAGTTCACTTCCTCTGATACAAGTTACGCAACTGTCGTTCCTGATAATGAAAAAGTTTGGGCAGTAGTAACTCCTGTTCCTATTGAAAACGGTGGTAAGCGAGGAATTGTAGACATTAAAGCGCTTAACGAAGGTTATGAAGGGGTAATTACAGTCAACATAAAGGAACCGAATGAATTTACAACACCTATGGTAGTATCGGGTGAGAACTTTACAATTGCGTTAAAGTCAGACGGTACAGTATGGGCGTGGGGTGATAATACATACGGTCAGCTCGGTAACGGCACATATGAAAATTCACAGGGACCAATTCCTGTTCTTGCTGTTCAAAATTCAAGCTCGTCCGGACGAGGTGCAAAGAATCTGAGCGGTATATTCAAGGTTGCGGCAGGTAAATATCATGCGCTTGCCATGACAAGTGATGGTGCTGTTCTTGCATGGGGCTTGAACGACGATGGTCAGCTTGGTATCAATACGTCTGAAAAGAAAAATACTCCTGTAAAGGTTTATGGCGGCGAGCATAGCAGTGCAAACGGTTATATTACGCTTGCGGCAGATATTGCTGCCGGAGGACGACACTCTCTTGTTGCTCTTTCAACAGGTGCAGTATATTCATGGGGCGCTAACGACCACGGTCAGCTTGGTAACGTCCGTGACGCGGCAGAGTTAAAGACAGAAAGAACACCGGTTCGTGTTGTACAGGGCGGAGCTGGTTCTGATGACGGAACAAGTATATATATTGAAAAGGCAATCGCAGTTGCCGCAGGTGAAAATCATTCACTTGTGCTTCTTAACGTAAATGAAGAAGAGCCGGATATGAGTAATGCGGTTCTTATTTGGGGTGCAAATAATTATGGTCAGCTTGGAATAGCTATAACCGATATAAACGGTGAAGAATTAAATGAGCCATATGATGACGCGGCAGACCAGATTGCTCCGGAGGTTGTTCAGGGAATAGATGGTAATATTGTAAATATTGCCGCAATCGCCGCGGGAAAATATCATACTGTATTGCTTGAAAATGCTGAACAGGGCGGCAGAGTCTATGCCTTTGGTTCAAATGAACACGGCGAGCTTGGACGTAACAGTTCGGCAAGATATATTAACGAGGTAGTTACGCCGGAGGCAACAGGTGTTGAAACTTATGTTGTAAATTCCAGCGGTGATGTTTTGATGGATATTGTCGGAATTGCTGCCGGCGGTAATAATACTGTCCTGATTGATTCTCTCGGAAATGTATACAATTTTGGTTCAAATCAATATGGTCAGTTGGGTAACGGCACTACGGGATCAAACGCAAAAACAGCACAGCAGACCAATTTCTTTAATGAAAACGGACAGGCTATTGCGTCCGGTGAAAACAGCAGCTTTGTAATGAAGAAGGATGGCTATTTATGGTCATACGGCTTCAATTCGACAGGTCAGCTGGGTGATCTTTCTCTTGAGGATTCAAGCAATCCGGTATTGGTAGGTTCAGGTGCTGAAAATTCGCTTGAGCTAAATATTTCTGTACCTGACGAGGAAGGAAATCTAAGCACAGTTATAAAACCAAACGTTGTTACAATTCTTCCTAATCAAACGATTACAATAAACGGCGGAGAAATCAGAGGCTTAAGAGGCTTCAATCTTATTGTTGATGACGAAAAAATAACAAAGGCTTCGGGACTTACATATGCTTCATCAGATGAAAGCGTACTGACAGTTTCAGGCTCGGCAGCGACAGCGGTTTCAAAGGGAAGCGCTGTAGTTAAAGCGCTTGCTTCTGACGGAACGGTAGGAATGTTTGTAGTTAATGTAAAGGATAAAGCAAGCACAGACGCAGCATTCTATACAGAGCCGATGGTAGTTGCCGGTGACAAGTTCTCTGTTGCGCTGAAATCAGACGGAACAGTATGGACATGGGGTGATAATGAATCCGGTCAGCTTGGTAACGGTACAATGGGCGAAGGAACAAGCCAGTATGCACCGGTACAGGTAGTAGGAGCAGAGGGTTCGACTAAGGCTGTTCTTGAAAAGATAGTGGCAGTTTCAGCAGGTAATTCTCATGCTGTCGCTTTAAGCTATGACGGAACTGTATACACATGGGGAAGCAATGTATACGGTCAGCTTGGTAACGGTAATAACGGCATCGATTCTGCGCTTGGTGTAGATGAAGAAGAAACTCACGAGCCTGTAGAATATGATGAAACAACAGATACATATACAATTTATGAAGCAGAAGGCATAGAGAAAATCCGTGAAATTCTTGACGGTAACTTTGTGTTGGGCAAAAATATTGAACTTACGGGTGAATTTTCACCTATAGGTTCGATTGAAGCTCCGTTTACAGGTGTATTCAACGGTAATGGCTACAGAATTAACGGCTTGAATGTAGTAAGCTCTGTAGACGGTGGTTCAATTGTCAGCGGCAAGAGTACGGTTGCCGGTATGTTTGCTGCAAACAATGGTACAATCTGCAATATTATACTGACAAATGCAGCAGTTACCAATAACGTTTATGAAGTGGATGACGACGGAATGAGCGTTGGTTCTTATTCTATTTCAGGCGGTCTTGTAGGTTATAATGATATTGACGGTCATATTATTCAGTCTGCGGTTCTTTCCGGTACTATTTCATCTTATAATATGAGCGGTGCTCT
>JALEPO010000067.1 GCA_022768695.1 Clostridia bacterium | reverse complement strand
TTTTCCTTTTATTTCTCTCGTCTGCGAATTTCCTATAAATACTGTTGTAAACATATCCGCCTTATAGTCACGCAGCTCACTTAATGTCATAACAGCATATTCCTCGCCGTCACGTCCGATATTCCTTGCAATGGCACACACGGTTTTAGTGTCCCTGTGACGCAGCATTATATCGCATGCCTTTTGCAGATAGTCATAACGTTTTTTGCTTGACGGATTGTACAGACACACTGCAAAGTCACCGATTGCCGCACATGAAAGGCGTTTTTCGATTTTTTCCCACGGTGTGAGCAAATCGCTCAGACTTATAACCGCAAAATCGTGCCCTAACGGTGCTCCAACAAGTGCGCCGCCGCTAAGCATCGCGGAAACACCTGCCACAACGCACACCTCAATATCTTCATATTCCGCCGCAACCTCATACAAAAGTGACGCCATGCCGTAAACGCCCGCGTCACCGCTGCAAATAACAGCTACCTTCCTGCCCTGTGCCGCCATTTCCACCGCCTTTTCACAGCGTTCTCTTTCCTGTTTCATTGCGGAGGTGTAATATTCCTTATTAGGCAGCAGCTTTTTCACCAAATCCGCATACACTGTATATCCTACTATTACGTCCGCATTTTCAAGGACTTTTCTCGCCTCGTATGTCATGCCGTCCGCGCTGCCCGCGCCTATTCCAACAACGTATATCTTCATTTACACAATTCCAAGGTTGATAGAAAATCGTTCAGATTTCCGCTTTGCAGCCGACGGTTATGTATACATATACTGCCCTCGGCGAAAAGTGGTGATATGGGCGATTTTATTCAGCCTTCCCTTTCAAAAAATCTATTTCTGTTTCAAGCTTTCCAAGCGCAAGCGCTGTTCCTTTAAGCGCCGTTTTGCGCTCGGTAAGCTGCGCACCTGCGGCACACACCGCGCGCTCGCACACATTATCAACGCCCACCGTCTTTTTTACAAATTCGGAGGAGGTAAAGTCACCGTCCACCTCATTCAGCAGCTCTGCCGAAAATGTTAAAAGCGGCAAGTCATACTTTCCGCAAAAATCCACTATTCCCTGCTCGTTCTTTTTTATATCCACAGTCGCGACAGCAAAAAGCGAATGAACCGATACGGAGTTATCCCTCAAAAACGCAAGTATGCTTTCCTCCACATTTCCACAGCCCTTTTTACATCCGATACCCAACACCACATTTTTCGGCTTTAAATTAAGCGTATATCGAAATGGCCTTTTGTCCTCATCACTTATACAAATTCCAACTTGGGCGGTATCTGTAAAGCAGTCGGGAATATTTTTGAGTTCATAGTCGAAATAAAGTCCGACTTTTTCATTACGCAAAATCCGTGAGGATATTTCCTTTATTAGTTTAGTGTTCCCGATATACAGATTGTTTTTTACCGCAAAGGTGTCAACTGAAAATTTATCATTAATGTCCGTTGCCGTAGTGATAATAGCAGTGCCGTTTGTAAGCTTTGCAATTCGCTTCGCCAAATCGTTTGCACCGCCTATATGTCCCGACAAAACAGGAATTGCAAAGTCGCCCTTCTCGTCCACGACCACAACGGCAGGGTCTTTTGATTTATCCTTTATATACGGCGCGACTGCGCGCACCGCAATTCCACAAGCGCCGACAAAAACAAACGCGTTAAACTTGCCCCAAATATCACTCATAAGCAAGGAAAGATTATCAAAATTCTCCAGTCCCTCAATCTGATATTTTGTGTATCCTTTTGCACACATTTTCTCGGAAAGCATTTTCACAATTTTTCCACCATTTTCTGTAAATGCTATTGCCGCAATTTTCATTCCGTTCCTCTCCTGAACTCCGTAGTAAACGTCTTGTCATAAAGCTTTGACAGCGAATAATAATCACCAAGAAAATCCCCTACCGTAATAAGCGCGGTCTTTTTTATACCGTTTTTCTCCGCCGTTTCGTTTAGTGTCCCCACAGTGCAGCGCATTACCTTTTCATCATGCCATGTCGCCTTATACACAATCGCCGCCGGCGTGTCTGCACTGTATCCGCCTGCGATTAATTCCGCTGACAATTCCTTTAACATTCCCGTTGAAAGGAAAATCACCATTGTGGCACTATGCGCGGCAAGAAATCTGATTTTCTCCTTTTCGGGCACAGGCGTTCTGCCCTCCATGCGCGTGATTATGACAGTCTGCGACACATCGGGCAGAGTATATTCCGCCTTAAGCGCCGCCGCTGCACCGCAAAAGGAGCTGACACCCGGACACACATCGTACTCAATACCAAGTAAATTAAGTCTGTCCATCTGCTCTCGTATTGCGCCGTAAACACATGGGTCGCCCGTGTGCAGGCGGACTATATTTTTAGTGTCCCCCTGTTTCATCACGTCAATAACCTCATCAAGATTCATTTCCGCACTGTTATATATTTTTCCGTTTGTATATTTAAGCAGCTCCGGATTTACGAGCGAGCCCGCATAAATAACAATATCCGCTTCTTCAAGAAGCTTTTTTCCTCTCAGCGTTATAAGGTCAGCCGCTCCGCTGCCCGCGCCTACGAAATGTACCATTTTATATCACCTAAAATCCTATATGCGTCTGAGGTCTTGCCTATGACGCCATACTTTTTTGAAAACATCACTGCGCCTATTTTTAAATCTGTGCGTCTTTTAAGATACATATCAATCCTGTCCATCAATATATCTATCGTTTTAGTGTCCCTGACAATCTCATACGCTTCATCAGTTGTAACACAATCAAGGATTTTAAAAAAATCCTTAACACCTGCCAATGCGGCACACAGTGCAAGCGTTTCCATTCTGCCGTCGGCGTATTTTGAATGTGTATTCATTATACCGCTGCCAAGCTTTACAAGCTTGCCCATATGAGAAATTATAAGCACTTGCGAAAATCCCAAATCAGACGCGTAATCTATCGCATCACCGATAAAATTACTGCACTGCACCGCATTGGTTATGCCGTATTCCGCTTCGGCAAATTCCTCACCGTAATTTCCCGGAACAAGCACCACAGTGCTGTCACCTGCGCTGCGGCGCGTTTTCATTTCCAAAAAAACAGTGTCCAAAATTGCCTTTTCACTCATTGGCTCAACAATTCCGCTTGTGCCGAGAATAGAAATTCCACCCACAATTCCAAGACGAGGATTAAATGTTTTCTTCGCGATTTTCTCCCCCTCCGGCACGGAAATTATAACCTTAATACCGCCGTCATAGTCATTCTGACTGCACGCCTCGCCTACCGCACTGCGTATCATTCGCCGCGGCACACTGTTTATCGCCGCACTGCCCACAGGCTGGTCAAGTCCGCTTTTCGTAACGCGTCCTATACCGTCGCCGCCGTCTATTTTTATACCGCCGCCTGTTTTTCTGACCGTCGCACAAATCAGAATGCCGTCGGTTATATCGGGATCATCCCCGCTGTACTTTTTCACAGCACAGGTAACGCTGTTTTCTTCAATTTTTGTGTCCTCTATATCAAGGCTGATACTATCGCCCGATGGCAGCGTTACTGAAACCGTTATAGGGATCTCATCATTTAAAATGCACATCGCCGCCGCTTTTGCCGCCGCTGCCGCACAGGTGCCTGTGGTATAACCTTTTTTCAGAAATCTTCTGCTGTTCATTATTTTCTCCATACAAAAATTCAATTTGGCAAATCCCACTACCAAAGCCAAAATATATAGGATTTAAGCCTTTTTCAAGAGGTTTTGGAGTTCAAAAACTCACCACTAAAAGCCATTCAAATTCACAATCTGATAGTCAGAAATATAGTCAACTTTAATCATAATTACATTATATGTATATAGTATACGAAATTTTTGTAAAATTGTCAACAAAAAAGGGCGGTCATCACCCCCCCTGAGCATTATCCAGTTCAACTTGATTTACATATTCAATTCCGTATTGGTCAAGAAGCCGGTCAGCATAATTTCTTATATCTTCGGAAAATTTAAAATATAAAACAGTGTAAAAACCGTCTAAATAACAAGCAATTATATTGACAGCAGACAGGAAAAATAATATAATATAATAAGAAATTTGAAAGAGATGTTTTTATGCAGAACACGAGTATTACTATCAGAACAGACAGTCACATAGATTTATCCTAACAGTATCAAATACGTAGTAGCAGATAAGAATATGAACATCAAACCGATTTCTTACCACACATTGAAATACGATAAAACAAAAGGGGGTTTCAACTATGAAAAAGAAAATTATCAGTGCTTTGTTATCAGTTGCAATGTTGTGTTCCACAGCAGTACCGATGGTAACAGTGCAAGCGGCAGAAAAGGAACAAGTAGAGGTACAGATGATAAGTCATCCAACAATAGGTACACGTGAACCTGATATAAAGGTTTATGTGAATAACAAGCTTGTGGAATTTGACCAGTATCCGATAATAGCAGAGGGCAATACACTCGTTCCAATGAGAGCAATTTTTGAAGCTTTGAATTGTGAAGTAACTTGGGATGATGTAATGAAAAAAGCACATTTTACAAGCAATGGTACGGAGTATGTATTGAGTCCCATGGGTACTCAGGTAGTTATTGCTAATACCAATATTATAGCGTATAATCTTGATGTTTTAGCTAATCTTATAGACGGCAGAATGTTTGTACCTTTAAGAGCAGTATCTGAAGTAATTGGTTGTAAAGTTGATTGGGATGAATCTACTAAGACAATTAATATTACGAGTAATTACACAGATACAACTCCTGTGACTGAATTAACTAAGACTAAGATAGATAGGAATTGGAATAATACCTATATGAGAGGTCTTGGGGGTTGCACATCAGAAGTAACAAAAAATTATATTTACGAAGAAGGTAACAATTTAGTTACTATTACTGCAGAAGATACTTCTTTGAAGGTTTCTTATTTCGATAAGATTACACTTGAGAAGAAGTCAGAGCAGACTGTAGATTATGAACTATCTAAATTTGGAGGGTTCTTTAAGGGTGAGAAATATAACTTTTGTTTATTCGGGCAGGAGAATCCTGATTTAAGTCCAGAGCAGACTGTACTGCGTGTAGTTAAATATGACAAGGCTTTTAATCGTTTAGGTGAATGTAATATATCAGATATATTCACTTATTCACCTTTCTTGGAATCGGGTTCAGCTTTTGCAGAGAAAGATGGAAACCTCACTGTTCTTACTACGAGATTCAGATATCCTAATGAGTATGGTGAAATTCATCAATCTAATCTTGTAGTACAGATTGACGAAGACAGTATGCAGACTACCTATGAACAAGGTAACCATTCAGGTATGGCTTTTATGTATCATTCTATGTATCAGTTTATTAATTACTCGGATAAAGGAGATTTAGTATTCACAGAGGTATGCGATTTCAAACCGAGAGGTATAAGGGTAATTAAATATCCTGCTAATCAATTAAATCCGATATTTAATACTTCTATTGTAACCGTAGGTGGTCAGGCTCCTGATGCTGAAATTAGACGTTTTTCAAATAACTTTACAGGTTTAATTTTAGGAGGAGCGGTAACTTTAGGTGATAATACAGTAGTGGTCTATAATGATGGAGAATATACCGATGAAAAGTTTAACAATAAAGCACCTCATGCAGATTCAGAGTTCAGAAATGTAAAAGTAGCTATTGTGGATAACAAAGGTGACTTTAAAACCATTACTGTTGACAGAGATCTTCTGAAGAAAGGTTCAAGACCTTATATATTAAAGCTTACTGATGACAAATTCATAGTTATGTGGCAGGAG
>JALEPO010000061.1 GCA_022768695.1 Clostridia bacterium | reverse complement strand
TGAAGTGGATGACGACGGAATGAGCGTTGGTTCTTATTCTATTTCAGGCGGTCTTGTAGGTTATAATGATATTGACGGTCATATTATTCAGTCTGCGGTTCTTTCCGGTACTATTTCATCTTATAATATGAGCGGTGCTCTTGCAGGTGTAAACATTGGTAATATTGTCAATTCATATAATAGAGCAGATGTCAGAACCGTTAAAACAAACGGCGAGGTTAAAACTCAATATGTCGGCGGTATTGCAGCTATAAACAATTACGGCGGCAATATAATAGCAACATACAGCTCGGGAGCATTGTCAACAGACACCGCTGAAGAATCATTTGTCGGCGGTATTGCCGGTTATAATTTCAGCCCGTCTGACGTTGATAAAAATGAAGGTATTATATATTCATATACAAATAATCAAAATGTTGTAGGCGATGGTGACCCTGCGGCAGCTTCTGCCTCAGACGTTGACTTGACGCTGCCTGACACATTTGTAGGCTGGGATTTCGGTTCAGAAGGTGTTGCGGGAGTATGGACATTCACCAATGAATGGGATGCAACCGATACAATGCCCGTGCTTGTAAGTGAACAGGGACCTCCTGCGCCTCCTCCGGAGCCAGATTACACAACAAAGAACAGCTCTGTTCCGGTTGCTGTAATCAGCGGTGACAGCAACACTGTAATTACAGGCATCGTTTCTGTTGCTGCCGGCGGTAATCATACGGTACTGCTTTCATCAGACGGATATGTATATACTTTCGGTAACGATGAAGTAGGTCAGCTTGGTAACGGTACAAACGGTATTGAGTCGTCAAGCGGTATGCCTAAGCATCAGTCCAAGGCTGAGCTTGTATTCAGCGGACGCAGTGCAAGCGTGGACGCTTATCTTACAAACATAATTAAGATTTCCGCAGGCGGAAATTACACAACAGCAATTAAAACAAACGGTACTGTTGTTACATGGGGCGGAAACGAAGCAGGTCAGCTTTCAATCAATGGTACAGCTTTGAGAAATCAGCCGGTTAAGGCGCTTGTTTCATCAAGCGATATATTGAGAGATATTACCGATATAGCTACAGGTGAGAGCCATGTGCTTGCATTAAGCTTTGGTAAAAAAGTGTATGCATGGGGTAATAATGACCGTAAGCAGCTAACTGCTGTTTCGAATAATACATATGAAAAGCTTCCTGTAATTGTAAGCGTTCCGGGAACGGTAAAGATTATTGCAGCCGGAAATAAACATTCAATGGCGGCAGTTGCAGAGGATGGCAGAATTACAATATATGGATGGGGCGATAATACAAACGGACAGATAGGTATAAAAGAACCGGCAGATGATACATCGCGTGTTGACTATCCGGAAAGAGTTAATAAGGGTATAACAACAGACAGCTCGGACGAGTATCTGATGAATATAATTGCACTTGATGCCGGCGGAGCGCATACAGTTGTAATTAAAGACGACGGTTACGTTTATTCATGGGGTCTGAACGACATGGGTCAGATCGGTGATATTTCAAACGACACGAGAAGAACACCTGTTTTAACAGGTGACAGAGAGGCTCGTGTGCTTGTGATGCATGAAATTATCACAAAGGCTGCGGACGGTACGGAATTGAACACATACAGAGGTGCGGATACTCCTGTTGAGGTTACAATTCCTCTTGGCGGTCATGTTAATATAACGGCGGAAAATACATGGGAAAAATATCTGAGTGGTTTTAATATGCTGAAGAATGTCACAATGACAAAGACAGCAGATCCTTCAAAAATAATATTTACAAGCTCAGATAATACTGTGGCAGCGGTTGACGCAAACACAGGTGTTGTTGATGCGGCTGAGAAATTCGGTAAAACAACAATTACATTAAGAAATCTTGAAACAAATTATATTGGCTCGCTTATTGTTAATGTAACAAACGGCGACGCGCTTCCGGAGGTTGCATCAGGTGTTGACTTCTCGGTTGCATTGTCAGCTTCCGGAGTTGTTTATGCATGGGGCAGCAACAGCTCAGGTCAGCTTGGAGTGACAGGCAAAACATATCTGCCGACTCCTACAATTGTAAACGGACTTCCGGTAATTACGGCTATTGCCGCAGGTGATGATTTTGTAGTCGCACTTGATAAAGACGGAAGCATATGGACATGGGGAAATAATGAAAACAGACAGCTTGGCAGAGGCGACATCGGCGAGGCCTATTCAGCTGTGCCTGAAAAGCTTACTGTTGAGTATAACGGCACACCGGTTAAATTTATAAATGTTGCAGCCGGAGCAGATTTTGCATTTGCTCTTACATCAACAGGCAGCGTATATTCATGGGGCGCAAGTGAAAAAGGTCAGCTTGGTAACGGTGCCGTTGCTACAGTTGATATGCCTAAGGCAGTTGCAAAGGGTGCAAGTGCCAGCAGCTCAGCATCGCTTGAGGATGTAGTGGAGATTGATGCAGGTGATAAGTTTGCGGTTGTATTAAAGAGAAACGGCGATGTATTCACTTGGGGAAGCAATGAGTCGGCACAGCTTGGTAATGTGCTTGACGGCGTACAGAAGAATGTTCCTATCCAGGTATGGAAGGGTGAATATGTTGCAGAGGATAATTATCTTCATAATGTTGTAGGTGTATCTGCAGGCGGTGCTTCTGCTGCTGCAATAGTACAGAACTATACTGTAGTTGTAAACGACACAGGTAATGGCGGCACAGGCGGTAGCACGGGTGGCAACACAGGTACAGGTGAAGGCACAGAGGGCGGCACAGGTACAGGTGAAGGCACAGAGGGCAACACAGGTTCAAGTGAAGGCACAGAGGGCGGCACAGGTACAGGCTCGGGTGCAGGTACAGGCAGCGGTGCAGGCTCAGGTGCAGGTACAGGCAGCGGTGCAGGCTCAGGTGCAGGTACAGGCAGCACAGTAACACATACTGTAACTACTTCAAATTCAGTATATACATGGGGCTCAAACACAAGCGGTCAGCTTGGTAACGGAAGCAATGACACATACAAGTCAACACCGGTAAAGGTGGCGCTTGAAGATGTAAGAAGTGTTGCAGTCGGCTCAGAGCATATGCTTGCTGTAACTAATAATGATGAAATTTATGCATGGGGTTCAAATGCGCATGGTCAGCTTGGTGTCGGTAAGTCCGCATCGGATTTTGACCTGTCAAAAACTCCTGTTAAGGTTATAGATGGTGAAACATATGAAAAATCAGACTTTGGAAACGTATATCTGATTAGCGCGGGTAAGGATTATTCTGCCGCTGTAAAATCAAACGGCAGAGTTTACGCATGGGGTTCAAACAACAAAGGTCATATCGGTGATTACTCAAAGATTGACAAGATATACCCGACTCAGGTTGGTGAGAAGGAGTCAAAGAACCTCACAATTAAAAATGCGATTATTAACAAATATGACGGTACTGTTGACAATTCATATTCAAACGCTCTTCCGTCAGATTTGTATATGACATATAAGAGCAGCAGCGAATATGATGTGCTGAAGATTAATCTTAACGAGGTTTACTCAAACATAAACGGAAGCTTTAACTTGTTTGACGGTTCGGGTAACAACCTTGTAGCGGTAAATGGTCTGACTCTTGGAAACTTTAAAATTCTTAATGAAAGACTGTTTACAATTACAATCGAAACGGATGTAAACGGCATAGCATATGCAGTTATTACACCGAACAAGCTTAACAGATTTGGTACAACAACACTTACAGTTTCATCTGGCGAATACAGTAAAAACATTACGCTGACTTTAAGACCGCTGGGTCAGATTTATGAGCCTATGCTCGTTTCCGGCGATGGTTTTACTGTGGCGCTTAAGGGTGACGGTACTGTATGGGCTTGGGGCGATAATGCTTCAGGTCAGCTTGGCGACGGCACTTATATTAACAGAGAATATCCTGTTCAGGTTGTTATGAGTACAACTGATGACGGAGAAAAGATATATCTGAATTCTATCAAATACATAGCTGCGGGTGAAAACTTTGCGATTGCGCTTGAAGAAAGCGGACACTTATATACTTGGGGTGATAATACCTCAGGTCAGCTTGGTGTGGAAATTAATGTTACTGTAACTGAGGAGGGCGATCCTGTTCCGGATACAAGAGCTGTTCCGGTAGATATGGAATTTGTTGACGGGATTAACTTCGCAGAGATTACAGACATTGCGGCAGGCCGCAGTCATGTTGCTATTGTTTTAAACGATAATGAAGTATGGGCTTGGGGCGATAATACATATGGTCAGCTTGGTACAGGCGATGCAAGCTCGTATATTCCTGCGCGCGTAAGGGGATTTAACGGCGGAGAATATCTGACTGACATTATCGCTGTAGAGGCAGGCTCATATCATACAGCAGCGCTTAAAAAGGACGGTACTGTATGGGCATGGGGTAGAAATAATCTTGGTCAGCTTGGTGATATGACAACTGAGGACAGAGAATTCCCAATTCAGGTATTTAAGGGCGAAAGCGCAAGCTCGGGCTATTATATTGAGAATATTTCAAAAATCTCTGCTAAGGCGAATAATACAGCAGCGATTAATGGTCTTAATGATGATTTAAGAGTGTTTGCATGGGGTGACAACTCAAGCAAGCAGCTTGCAAGCAATGATTCATCAATTGCGTATTCAACAATCCCAAGACAGGTATATGCGTCATACGATTATGCCGGATATGATTTAAAGAATATGGCTGATATTTCAGTAGGCTTTAATCATATGCTGGCTATCGACCGTGACGGCAACATTGCTGCATGGGGTAACGGCGCTGACCGTGCTGACGCTGTTGCTACAGGCGAAAGCTTTACTTTGACAGGCAACACATCAGCTTTGGGCGAGGTTCGTCTGATTGCGGCAGGACGTGATTTTAGCGCTACCATGATTAATCAGGGTAATATTCTATCATGGGGTAACGGCAATAAGGGACAGATAGGTAACTCAGGCTATAATTCATTTGATTATCCTGTATTTACAGGCGAAAAGCAGGCGCTTGTTTACAGATTCCCGACAGGTGAAAAGCAGGTAAAAACAGCCGGCGATGTAATTGACGCCTATAATGATTCTTATGACTATATTAGTCCCGCACCTAACGTTATTACAATTTCACAGAAGCAGAAGTATGTTATAGACGCTTCAAAGTCAGTAAAGGTAACACATCCTGGCTTTAATCTTGTGTCATTTGCACAGGTTGACAATAATTATGATGCATCAGCTGAAATAAACTTTGTTTCGGAAAATGAAAATATTGTAAAAGTAAGCGGAAACGAAATTATTCCTACAGGTCAGTACGGAACTGCGCTTGTAAGAGGTCTTGTAAACGGCAAATGCGTATGGCAGAGTACATTTGACGTTACTGTTGACGGCGGAAGTGTTACCGCGCCGAAAGTAAAGGCTGGTAAGAATTTCTCAGTCGCACTTAAGGTTACGGGTGACGTGTATCTATGGGGCGATAATTCTAACGGTCAGCTTGCGGACGGTACAAGAGAAAACCGCAATTCACCTGACCTTGTACAATTTGACGGTAATGTGTCAATGATGAAGGTTATTAACATTTCGGCAAGCAGCAATCATGTGCTGATGGTTGCGGAATCCGGCGAGGTTTATTCGTGGGGTAAAAATGACCACGGTCAGCTTGGTAACGGTACTGTCGATGACGCTGATAAAGCATATTATGTATTCTCGGAATTCTTCGGCAAGGATGATCCGACGAATGTAACACTTCAGGGTATTGTAGCAGTTGCAGCCGGTGAAAATCATTCGCTTGCACTTACAGAGGACGGTTATGTATGGGCATGGGGAGCAAATGAACGCGGTCAGCTTGGTATAGGCGGAGATAAGGCGGACGTTCTTATTCCTAAGCTTGTTCTCAAAGGCGATAGTGCATCAGAGAGCGATGTGTTAAGTAATATAGTTGCTATTGACGCAGGTGACGGTTATTCACTCGCACTTCGCGCAGACGGTAAGGTGTTTGCATGGGGAGAAAATGCTTATGGAAAGCTTGGTACAATACTTACAGGCATAGTATCGGTTCCGGCACAGGTATGGAAGGGTGAATCAGATGCGCCTTGGTATATTGAAGATGTAATTGATATTTCTGCCGGAAACGATCATGCGCTTGCTATAAGAAATGATAATGGCAGCAACAAGGTTTACGCATGGGGAAGAAATAATCATGGTCAGCTTGGCAACGGAAGTAAGAATGATTCAACAACTCCTGTATATGCTCAGAGTCAATGGATGGACAGCAGCGATCAAATGGCTGTTGATGTTGCGGCAGGCTTAAATCATAGCGTGGCTGTTACAAAATCCGGTACGGCATATGCATGGGGCTGGAATGACGAAGGTCAGCTTGGTCTTGGAAACGGCTCAAATGCGGAGTACCTTGCTCCGGAACAGGTTGCTGAGGGTGACAGTAGCAATAGAGGAGATTATTTCCGCAATGCTGTTAGTATATCTGCCGGCGGCGCGCATACAATGATTCTTAGAAAAGAAGGTACTGTATGGGCGTGGGGTCGAAATGTTGAAGGTCAAGTCGGTGACTTTACAAATAATAATTATTATGCGGCAGTTCAGTCAGGTGAAAAGCTTATTAAGAGCTTATCAGTTACAAACGGAGAAATTCTTGACAGCGCATATAATCCAATCGGAACCATAACTGAGGATGACTTACCTATATTCTTAAGCTATGATAACAAATTAAAGATAACAGAAGTCAATGAAAGATTTGAGGGCGGCTTTAATCTTATTCTGAGTGAGGCTGTTCTTACTCCTATGCCTGCGGAAAATTATGATTTTACTTCATTGGATACAGGTATAGCAACTACAGAGAGCGTTTCGGACGGTTGGGTAATTAATCCGAATACAAATGACAGATATGGTGAAATGTCGATTCTTTTAGGAGAGGACGA
>JALEPO010000055.1 GCA_022768695.1 Clostridia bacterium | reverse complement strand
CAGACAAGGGCTACACTGTTGACGTCAATAATAAGAAAGCTGCAATCAGTGTTGCTCCGTCAGCAACAGATTCATCTGTTCCGGCTGCAACAACTGATATTACAGTAACACCGAAGCAGCTTACATTGAAAGTATCGGGTGATGTTTCAAAGAAGTATGACGGTACATACACATTATCATCGTTGGATGGCATAACACTGACACTTGTCGGTGTACAGGGCAGCACACCGGACGATGTATCGGTTGATACAACTAAATTGCTGAACAATATCAGATATGACGGTACAGGTACTAATAAAGCAGGTGTAACAACCGGTTCACCTAATCTTGTAATCGACACAATCGATATCACAGGTGAAGCATCAAGCTACTATACGGCTCCTGTTGCAGCTAATATAGAAAACAATACAACAGGTACAATTGAACAGCGTCCTATTAAGGTAATTGCTATTACAAAGAGCATGGATGCAGCAATCGGTGCTTCTGATGGTACATTAGAGGGTATCGGCAGTGATAGTTATACTTTGTCAGGCGATAATGGACTTTATCAGCTTGTAAATGGTGAAGATGTCAAGATTGACGTTGATTACGCATATGGCGATACTTCAACAGAGGGTTTAACAACAGTAACATACAGCAATCCGAAAGTTTCAACATCAGACAATGCTTATGCAAGCAACTATGCTGTATCATTTGCTATAGATGAAGGTACAGCTGTTATTTCAAACGGTACTGTAACCGGCGTTACATTATCAGGTCCGAGCCAGACAGGTTCTTATACACATGGTGATAAGTTCAACCTTGCAGGTACGGAAATCACTATAACCTACAATAATGATTCTACTAAGACCGATAAGTATTCTTATGATACAGAAAGCGGCAAGTGGACGCTTACAAGAAACGGCGGTACACCTGAAACTACGAAGGTAGAGCTTCCGAGAGAATTGTCATTGAAGCTTGGTTCAACACCTATCAACACTAACCCGACAAGTGATGATGATAAGACTATTGTTAAGTACGGCAACAATACAAATACATTAGTTGCTACTTATAATAAGAATACAACAACTGTAAATTCAACACCATCAGCTGCATATGAAGTTAAGCAGAAGGAAATAACAATCAATATTACTCCTCCGACAAGCGATCCTATGATTGAGCAGGAATACAGCGGTAAGAACAACAAGAGTCTGAACGATGAAAACCTTGCTAAGCTTTCGGTTGAAAAACCAACCAACTATGCAGTACCGAACGAGACAGTTTCTATTAAAGAAGGTACTTTTAAGGCAGAATTTACTTCGGGCAGTGTAGCAAGAGATCAGAACGGTGATGTTATAGCACAGGCTATCAATATAGATAATGATTCATTTACACTTGACGGTGACGACAAGGGTAACTATAAACTGATTATTAACAACACTGCAAAAGGTAAGGTTACTCCTAAGACAGCAACCATAACAGCTAACAAAGTTCCTCCAATCAAGGAAGGCGCAACAAACCTTGTAGTTGATATTGCAGATTACACAACAGACGGCTTTGTTGAGGGTGATACCCCGACAATCACATGGAAGGGTACATATAACACAAGTGATCCTAATGCATCGGAAATAAAGGTTAATACAAAAACAGAACGTACTCTTGATGCAGATACTTTAAATAACTACAACGTTACATGGTCACCGGATTCAATGACCGGTACTGTAACAGAAAAGGTTGTTACAGAAGTAAAAGTTATTACACAGCCTAAGTTCTCAACAACAGAGCCAAAGCATGGTGACAAGGTTGGTGAAAACGGTCTTGACGACCTTGAATATACCGTAACCTACAGCGATGATTCAACAACTAAGCATAAGAAGGAAAACGGTGAATGGGTAACAACAGACGGTTACACAGCTCCTGAGGATGGTACAACGTTCAAATGGAACGACACAGCGGAAGATGTAAGCAAGGATTCTGTAATCCGCAAGGATAAGGCTAACACAATTACAATCGCTGTAGAAGGCGAGAGTGCTAAGACAGCTGCTGTAACAGCAGCCGCAAAGCCTGTTACAGTTAAGGCTGCCGGTACATATACAAAGGTATATGACGGTACAAATGTCATAACACTTAACGAAACAACACCTGAAATCACATATACGATTGAGGGTCTTGTAGAAGGTGATGTTATAACAGTTACAGCAACACCGGAATTTGCAGATGAAAATGTTGCTAAATTCGGCGATGATTATGTAAAGGCAATTAACTTCACAAATGTTACAGTAAACGGTGACGATGACGTATTGGCTAATTATGAAATTGTCAAGACAGATGATGTTGTTACAGTTGATAAAACAGACCTGAAGGGCGCTATTACTCCGAAGGAAATGAAAATCACAGCGATTACCGTTCCGTCAAAGAAAAAGGGCGCAGCAGTGGCTGTAAGTGTTACAAACAGTAAGGCCTTCACAACAACTGATATTGTTGAAAAGGATAAGGACAGCGTAACAATTAAGTATGAGGGTGCATATACATCAACTTCAGCAGTAGGCGAAAATATTGCCGTAACAATCACAGACGGTACACTTGCTATCGACGGTGACGATAAGGCTATGCTTAACTATACGCCTAAACTGACAGGCAGCGCAGCGGGTAGCGTAACCTCCAGCGGCAGCGGAGGCGGCGGAGGAGGCGGTTCCTCCAACACGCTTACAATCAAGGATAAGACCGAAGACGGCAAGGAGGGTGAAATCGTTAAGACGCTTACCGCTCCGGCAGGCAGCGCACCGGTTGACTTGATTGGTGTTTATAAGACCGCGCCGAAGGATCCGACAATTATATGGACATCGGCTGATGAAAAGATTGCAACGGTTGATGAAAATGGTGTTGTAAGCTTCATAAGCGAGGGTAAAACAACAATTACCGCAACATCAAAGGCTAATAGTTCATTAAAAGCTAAGGTTGAAGTAACGGTAACAGCGCCGATTGCAACACCTGAGCCTACAACAACTCCCGGATCTGTAAATCCACCTGAACCTACAAAGGAACCGTCAGTAATAACAAAGAATATGATGAATCCGTATATTGTAGGTTATGATGATAACGTATTCGGTCCTGAGCTTCCAATAAGCCGTGAGGAGGTTGCAACAATCTTCGCAAGACTTATTGCAAACAGCATAGACATGGATAAGAGCTATCCTTCACAGTTCTGGGATGTAACCGAGGATGAATGGAGTAAGGATTACATCGGATACTTAGAGACATTCGATATTCTTCACGGCTATGACGATGGATCATTCATGCCAAAGGCATATATCACAAGAGCTGAAATGGCTGTTATGATGGCAAGAGCTGAAGGATATGATGTTGAGGGATATATGGATGTATCAGAATTATCATTCCCGGATATTCCTGAGGATTACGGTATTTGGGCTACAAAGGCTATCAAGTATCTGACCGACGCAGGCGTTATGGAGGGTTATGAGGACGGAACCTTCAGACCTACTCAGCCAATAACAAGAGCTGAAACAGTTGCAACTGTAAACAGAGTTCTTTCTGATATGGTTGTTGACAAGATTGAGGTTCTTCCGTCTGACGTAACAGACGCACACTGGGCATACGATAATATCGTATTCGCAATGAACCATAGAGTTCTTAAGGATGCGGCGGCAGATCCAAATAAATTTGTATGGTCAGAGGAATTTGATCAGAATATAGTGGTAAAACAGGAAACTGTTGACGGGGATTTAACAGACACAGCTGACGGGGAGAATAACTCTCCGTCAGAGTCTGACGCATCAGCAGAGCAGACAGACGCTCCGGAAACGACCGCTTCTCCAGATGCAGCTCCTGAAGCAACAGAAATTCCAAAGGAAGAAACAGAGCCTTCGGTATCTCCTGAACCGGATAAGGAAAACTAAATCCATACGGATTGATTTTGTAATAATAGGGCGGCGAGAAATCGCCACCCTGTTGTTGCATTTTCAAATTATGCAAATAATTGTATGCTTTGAAAATGAAACAACGAAAAATAGATTTTAAGGGGGCATATGATATGAAACAGCGGCGACTGTTCAGCAAATCAATTGCGCTTTTCATAAGTATGATATTTATGGTACAGAATTTTGGGGCTGTGCCTGTTTTTGCTGCGGGAATTGAATTTTATTATACATTGGACTATGGAGAGGATGAAGTAATCAGTCCAACTCATCCGATTATAATTCCGGATAGTGATATTAATCCCGACGATGGCGCTGAAACACATTATAATTTTATCAGTGATACCAAAGGTATTACTGTAACAACCGGCAATGTAATACCGCAATGGGGTCCTGAGCCTTACAGAATAATAGGCTATACCTTTGACGGTTGGTATACCGAGCCTGACGGCGGCGGTATAAAAGTGGAAAAAAATACTGTTATCACAGACGAAATGCTTAACATATATAAACAAATAACGCTCTATGGTAACTGGAAAGAGTATAATTCACCCGATATAACAACAGACAGTCTTACAATTTCAGCGAAGAACAGCAAGCTTGAACGTCTTTCAAATGTTATAATAAGGGATGAATTGGGAAACGAGGGATTTAAAAGCGATACAACCGAATATTATGCGGAGGTTTACGGAAATACTCAGTATTTAACGCTTGATTTTGAGCAGTACGAGCCTAACGCGGTTACGTCAGTAACCTTTAATGGCAGCCCTGTTGCGTTTGATGATACAAAAAAGCAGATATTAACCGCAAAAGGATATACATATGATACAAATGGAACAACACTGATTTCCGACACCTATAACACCGGAGTTAAGCTTGCTACAGTTGAAGATTCAATTGAGCTTGATATGACCTCAGCAGAGCAGGAATATAACATAATAAAAATAACAGTTAAGTTGCCGGAATCAAGTCCGGTCAGTGAAAAAACATATACTATTAAAATAAAGCGTCTTAATATGCAACTTTTGCCCAACTACGGCAATATGCCATACGGACGAATTATGAACGACTACACGCTTAGCGATGATAAAAAAGCAGATGCAAAAACGTCATTTGACAGTACATATCAATACAGAGGCGGAAATTTTGTGCCGGACGCATGGAATCCGTTTGGGGCGGATGGTATTGAGGTTGTAAAAGGAAGCACACCTGTTGGTAAGCAGTATATTAATTACGATAAGGATGATACAGCAATAGTTGTTTATTCCGGCGACAGCTTTACCGATCCGGGAGTTACGCTGTATGATGAAAACGGCACCCCTGTTACAATTTCGGATACTAAAAAGATAACACGCACAATTAACTATGAAACATCATCAACTCTCAAATTTGAGGATTGGGAAAATGCAGCACAGAAGCAGGATATTTCCTATCTTACAGGAAATGACAGCGATCTTACTGTTGATATACTTGAGCAAGAACCTGTAAAACCGGGAATTTATAATATTATCTATAGCTATACATCAGACTATTCAACAGTTACGGCAGAACGAAAAATGATTGTTCTTCCCAAAGCCGGCGATGTTAATATGGATAATTATATAAATGCTCTTGATTTGTTTGCTTATGACAAGAGTATTACAGAGGACAGTATAATAAACTGCCTGTATAAATACCGCGCGCTGGACGTTAACAATGACGGCGCTGCCGACAATGCTGACAGAGAATATCTCAAAAACAGAGGTACAATAAAGGAGCTTTATCCATCGTATTCTGTTGAGAAAACTATAACACAGACACCATATACCGTTCCGGCTGCGCCCGACAGCGCAAAAGCACAGCTTTATATGGACTTTCTTGGAACAGACAGCACAAGTCTTGATGCTGCTGCCGATGCATCGCAGGAAATTAAAAAATCTGATGTAATATGGACAGGCTACCGCTTTGACAACACTGCAAGGCTTGACAGCGGAAATCTGAAATTGATAACGCTTGCTGTAAACTATGATTCAAGATACATTAAACCCGATGCGGATAATCTTGCGGACTATATTGCGAAAATAAATACATATAATCCTCAGCTTTCTGTATTTAATATCGAGGGTGTATCAGATGTGGCCGGAGGATATTCCGTTGATGGCTCATCAGCAAAGCAAACATGGCAGGATATTGCAAGCGTGAGAACGCTTACTCTTGAAATGTATCTAAAGGATGGCGAAAGCTTCAGCCTTAGCGATGGCTATTTTATAAAGCTGCCGTTTCTTGTATCAGTTATTCCGCCGTCAGACGGAAGATGTGTTATATCAACACAGCTTGGCGCAAATACGCTTAATATGGCCGCTGGTGACAGCGGATATGGAACTATGTGGGATACAAGCGACAGTCTTAATTCTGTAACTGAAAACCTTATGTCAAGGCTGGAATATATGGGCGACTATGTTCCTGTGTTTGAACCCGAGGCGGAAGCTGTATTGCTTAAAACAGCTAAATACGGCGATACGATAAATATATCTAAAAGCAGCTTTAACAAAGGTACATTAGACGGCACGCTGCCTCAGGGAATTTCCTACACGAAGTCATTAAATACTATTAGCGGTACTGCGAAAGAGGTAGGAACATTTGATTTTTATATTAATGGTGTAAAATACAGAATTGTTATTGAAAAAGCTGAATTAAAGGTGACAGCCGAGGATAAAACAAAAACCTACGGCGAGGGAAATCCGGCTTTGACATATATATATGATAATACCTGTCTGAAAAACGGTGACACATGGGATTTAGCTGTTCAGACAAACCCGGTTATTTCCTGTACGGCAGGACAGAAAAGCGCATACTTGTCTGAAACGCCGATAACTCTGAGCGGCGGCGCGTCAACAAATTATTATTTCACATTTGTTGATGGTACATTAACGGTTGATAAGCAGCGTGAAATAAACATCACTGATATGTCAAAAATACCTGTATGCACATCGCAGATGGCAAAGACGGAAACATTCCCTTATACCATACCGGCAACAGCCGTAAGCGATGCCGGTGAATTTACTGCATCGGAGATACTTGAAGGAGATAAGATTAAGATTTCATATGGTGTTACATATGACGATAATACGGTTGGACCAAAGACAGTAACAATTTCTGCACCCGTGATTGTTACCGGAGAAACCGGTTACGAAAGCGGAGCGAATTATACTGTTAAAAGCTGTATAACCTCCTCAAATGGTAAGGTAGAGGATAAAACTGTAACTAATATAGCTATAGATTCAATGTGTACGCTTGCTTATACCTATGGAACACCGCTTGATTTGCAAACGGGAGCAATAAAGATTACATATGACAGCGGCGAGGTTGTAACCAAGACATTTGAGGAAGCAAAGTCGCTTGGTGTGCGTATACGCTATGGCAAAACCAATACTGAGGCTAAAAACGGAGATAAAATAACTGTTGATTACAGCGGCACTAATTTAATTGTTGATTATCCCTCCGACAGCAGTATCAGAAGCTTGTATACAGGAAAGTTTGATATAGCCCAAAAGGAGCTTCACATTAAGGCTGATAACAAGGAAAGATATTACGGCGATGAAAATTCGACCTGCCATGATAACGGCGGTACATCGACAGGATTTACATATACCTTTAACACCGGTGATTTCGTATACGGCGAAAATCAAAATACCTTTACGGGATTTGTACCGCCAACATTCTCTTGTGATGCTGACGCTTCAACTGAGGTTGACAATACAAAAGGCTATGGAGAATCAGACATAGTTCTTACAGGCGGCAGCAGTGATAATTATAAAATCATATGTGAAAAAGGAACGCTGAAAATCAATAAGCGTCCTCTTGATATAACGAAAATTACAGCCGGAGTTCCCGCTTTGACGGCAGAAAACTATACAGGAAAGACTGCACCGTATAAGGTTATAGCTTCTGCAATAGCCGGAGCTGTGGAATCGGGTGAAGCAGTATCAATGACTGTTGACAATCTTTACAATAACGACAGCGTAAAGATAACATATAACGCTCAGTATGCTAATTCAACACCTGCTGACAGTGTAAATGTAACCGTTGCAGACGCTGCTATGGACGATTCCTACGGCAAAAGCTATAATTACACTGTTAGAAATGCAGTGCAAACGGCTGAAGGCGGACGCGTTTATGTGAAAAACATAAAGGCGCTGGAAATTATAGATGAGCCGACGCGTTACTATGTTTACGGAACACCGCTTGACCTTAATACAGGTAAAATAAAAATAACCTATGACAGCGGAGATGTTGAAAATGTAACTTTTGAGGCGGCAAAGAGTCATCCGATAAAGCTTACATATACCGGCACAACAGATGAAGTTTTAAACAATACACATCTTACAGTTGCCGACACGGGAAAAACAATAACTGTTACACCTGACACGATTTATGATGTTGAGGCGGTTACATCAGGCGCTATAACAGTTACACCGCATGAGCTAAATGTAACTGCGAATGATATTTATACCACCTACGGCGACGTAATACCGGCATACACATATACATATAAATCCGGTGATTTGCAGTACGGCGAAACTGAAGATACAGCGCTTAATAAAAAGCCGTCAATCGTTTGTAAAGAGGATAACGGAGTAACTGATGTAAATCAGAAAACACTTTCCGGTGTATATACAATGAAAATCAGTGGCGCTGAAGCGGATAACTACAATATTATCTATAAAAACGGAAATCTGACAATACGTCAGAAGCCGCTTATTGTAGAAAAGATTCATACTATTCCGAATTTGTCGTCACAAAACGCATTTGACAGAAATCTTTCGTTTAATGAAAGCAATGTGGTGGATAATAGTTCCTCGGAGTTGACATTTGCCGCAAATTATGGACCGCTGTGGCAAGATAAGGTGCGTATAAACTATACAGTAACGTATCCTGACGCGTCAGCAGTCGGAGCGACAGATGTAAATATCGAAAATGCCGTTCTTGATAAAACATATGGTGACGCAAGAAACTATTATCTTCAGAAAATTGTTTCGCCTCAGACAGGATTTGTGGAAAAGGCAATAATAACAAAAATTGAAATTACCGCAGATCCTACAAAGAATACAGACGGTACTGTTCGCGAATACAGCTATGGCGATACTCTTGATTTTAGTGAGGGTAAATTCAGAATAACCTTTGACAGCGGCAGAGTTGATGAAAATGTCGCGTTTGACAAGCTTGGAGATTACGGAATAACAGCAAAATATACAGGCACGTCGGACATTGTTGAGGACGGAAAATTTGCCACGATAAATTACCATAATAATAAAACAATTACGCTCACACCTCCGTCGGACGCAACTGCCGATGCAGTAACTACCGGCAGTATAAAGGTAAATAAGCGTAAAATGCACGTTATTGTAAACGATTCGGTTTCTACCTATGGTAATAAGCCGTCATATACGCTCAATTATACAGAGGCTGATCTTGCGGATGGTGAAACGCTTCTTACAGCGTTCGGTTCACCGTTTATCGCGCCTGTGCTTTCGTGTGATATTGACGGCGCTGCCGCGGACGTTACCACCGCTGCCGGAACATATGCCAATGCAATAAAAGCGTCAGGCGGAAGCTGCAATAATTATGAATTTGTATGCGATGATACCGGTACGCTTACAGTAAATAAGCGCGCGCTCACAATTAGTTCAATCAACAGCGGTATACCGACTCTTACTGCTGAGGAGGCATACAAGCATAATTATACGCTTCCTATTGAGCTTGACGGAACAGCCGATAACAGCAATCTGACTATGGATTGCGTAAACAATGACTCAATCAGTATTACATATAAGGCTGTATATAACAGTCTTACACAATCAGAGAATGAGCCGATTGGGATAAAGGATGTTAAATTTGCTGATTCATGCAGCAGCAAAGATAATTATGATATAGTCAATCCGCCGACAGATGCAGTCGGAAAGGTGATGACGCGTCTTATAAGCAAAATAACTGTAAATTCAGATCCGTCAGACATGGAATATACATACGGAGAATGGTTCAAGCTTGCGGGCGGAAGTGTTGATATTGAATATAACAGCGGATATATCGAAAGCAATATAACGTTTGATAAGCTTGCAGATTTCGGTATAGACATATACTTTGTTTCTGAGGACGAGCAAGGAAATGAAATTATAGGCGCGAAAGTAAAGAATAATACTCTTTTAACCGTTCCTGTTCATAACGGCGCAAGAATAAAGCTTGTTGTTGCTAATCCTATGGAGGCTATAGAAAATATAGCTCCGGCATATTCGGGAACGATTACTGTCCATAAGAAGAAAATGAGAGTTGAAGCCGAGGATAAAACTATGGTTTACGGCGGCAGCGCTCCTGAATACAGATTTAATTATAATAAGAGTGATCTTGTAAACGGCGACAGCCTTACAAGCTCAAGATTTACCGATAATCTTACAGAGCCTAATCTGTTATGCACGTCAGACGGCAGTAATATTGACAGTACAACTCCTGCCGGAGAATATGAAATTGTACCGTCAGGCGGCGAATGTTCCAATTATGAATTTGTAGCCGTAAACGGAACATTGACAATTGAAAAGAAAGAAATTGAAATTATATCTGTTGATAAAGGCGTTCCGATTTTAACATCAGAAATAATATACAATCAGGGAGGAAGGGCTCCGGTTACAATAAGCTCAGTTGCGGTATTATACACTGCTTCTCAAAAGGATGTTACTGTTACCGGCGTTATAAACGGTGATGAGCTTGGCTTTACTTATAGTGCAGTTTATAACAGTATCTTAGCCGGTGATTCGGTAACGGTTGATGTTAAAGATTTCGCATTTGACACCACGCACGAAAGAAATAATTGCTATAAAATTATTGACGCGCCGGAAACTGCCACAGGCGGTACGGTTCTTCAGGAGCAGATTACTAAAGTTACTATTACAAGCGATCCTGTCCTGAGAAATGATAATAATCAGCCTATACAGTATACTTACGGTGACAGGCTTAATCTTAACAGAGGCGCTGTAACGGTTGAGTATGACAGCGGACGCATACAGAAGGATTTGAAATTCAGTGAAATTGAATCAAAGACAGATGGCCTTGTAAAGCTTATTTACACAGACGGCAGCAATGAAACGACTGACAGCGCGGCTGACGGGGATATTCTTTATACCTCATATCATCACGGCAAGTCAATAAAGCTGAAGGTTACAAGCAGGGTTAATGTTTCAGAGCCGCAGACAGCGCCTATTATTGTGAATAAAGCGGAAATTACTGTAACCGCAAAGGATAAGGAAAAATATTACGGCGACAAAAATCCGCAGCTTGAATTTGAATACAGCGGTTTTGTGAACGGCGACAATGAGAATTCAGATAACTTTAAACTGGAGCTTGTACCGCCTGATATTTCATGCAGTGCCGGTATAAAATCACCGATTGGTGTATATGATATAGAGCTTTCGGGCGGAAGCGCGGCAAATTATAAATTTAAAAATATTCCGGCAAAGCTTACGGTAAATAAGCGTCCTGTTGATATTATAGCAATAACGGGCGGAATACCGGTGCTTACATCAAAAATTATTTATGATGAGCCTAAGCTTGTTCATAAGCTTGACGGCAGCGCTATAAACACAGCCGGACAGATTGCTGTCGGGAACTTGTCAGAAAAGGATGAGCTGAGGATTACATATACAGTAATATATACAGATGTAGAACCTGCAAAAAATATAATTGTAAGTGTATCAGACATACTTCTTGACACAGAGTACGGTGAAGGAGGCAATTACGAGCTTCGCAGTGTTCCTAAAACAGCCTACGGCGGAAATATACTTGAAAAGCAAATTTCAATGCTTGAAATAACAAAACAGCCAAAGCTTACTTATACATATGGTGAAACACTTGATTTATCTCAGAAGGGTGTAAGAATTACATATGACAGCGGATTGGTTGTTTCAGGTGTGGCATTTGATGAGCTGGACAGCTACGGTATTGAAATTACCCGCACTGATCCGGACGGAGAAACCGTGGCGGCAGCGCATGGAGATAAGCTTTCGGTAGTTAAGAATAACGGCGCATATTTGACGCTTACTCCTCATACAACGCTCAACAATATTACACCGGCTGTTACAGGCAGGATTACTGTCAATCAAAAAGCGGTTGATGTCAATGTTGATGATGTGATGTCTGTATATGGAGATGACCCGACAGTTAAATTCGGATTTTCATATGACAGCAGCGACTTTGAATACGGCGAAACACCTGAGTCGTCTGACTTTAAGGATAATCTTACCGAACCGTATTTTGTTTGTATAGAAAAGGACGGCAGTACACCGGTAGGAACGGTTACAGATACGGGAAGCTATACAATCACAATGAAAGGCGGCAGCAGCGATAATTACAGGTTTGTATATCATGACGGTACGCTTGTGATTACAAGACGTCCTGTAAAAATATCGGATATTACGGGAGGAATTCCTACGCTTACGTCTGATATAATTTTTGCAGCTCCCGGAACGGCGCATAAGCTGGACGCAAAGGCAGTAAACAGTCAGCTTGTGCTTGATAATGTTGTAAATAATGATAATATCCGTATAAGCTATAAGGCGGTGTATAACAGTGAAGTACCGACGGATAATTGCACGGTTGGTATTGAGTATGTTTCTGTAGATGATGAATACGGAAAAAGCTATAACTATGTTATAGACACCGATAACAGTACTAAATCTGTCGAAGGCGGTTCTGTCCTCGACAAAGAGATAACATCATTAGAAATTACAGAACAGCCCAAATTAAGCTACACATATGGCGATAAGCTTGATTTAAGCGGCGGAAAGGTAAAAATAACCTACGACAGCGGTTATATTGAAGAAAATATAACATTTGACAAGCTTGCAGACCATAGAATAACACTGTCATATACTGACGGAAGCAATTCCTTCAGAACAGCGGCAGATAAAGATGTGCTGTTTGTTCCTGAACACAGCGGCAAGCTTATAGCATTGACCGCAAGAAGCACGCATGATGTAACGGTTGTAAAAACAGACCCGATTACAGTTTCTCAAAAGCTGCTTGAATACGGTGAATGTATAGTAGATTCAATAGTGTATGACGGAGCGTCAACAGCGACAACAGGAAAAATAGTATTTGCCAATCCGCAGAACGGCGACACGGTAACGGCGAGAGGTACATTTAATTTTGACAGCTTTAATGCCGGAGAAAATAAGACGGTTTATATAACAGACATCGTGCTTGACGATAAGTTTACAGCAAATTATAAGTTATTATCTGATAGTACAACGGCAGTAGGAACAATACTCAAAGCATCTCCGTCAGTGCCGACGGGCGATATAACTGCGGAAATATCGGATATTTCAAATACATTGACTGTAACAGCACCGGAGCTTAGTGAACAGATGCTGTCAGGCGGAGCAAGATATGAGTATTCAATTGACGGCGGTAATACATGGCAGGAGTCGAATGTGTTTGAAAAGCTTGCTTTGGGCCTTGACTGCGGAGTTTGCGTGAGAATTGCAGAAAGTGATAATTATAATGCTTCATCAGCAACAGTTCCTGTTAATGTTAAGTCATATTTAAGCAAAATAACACTTATTGCAAAAGAGGACGGAACAAATCTTAAAGCCTTCTTTACTAACACGGAAGCTGTTGAAAATGAGAAAGCCTTTAAAGAATTTATAGGAGAAGTATCCGTTCCGTATTACCGATGCTATTACGATGCAGAGGGAAAGAATTTGGTTAAGTATCCTATGGAGATTAGCGGTGATATGACGATTTATGCATCTCTGAAAAAGCCGTCAAGTGATGGCGGCGTAGGCGGATCCTCGGGCAATGCAGTTCCGAAGGCAACACCTAAACCGACTGCATCTCCGTCTGTCAAGCCTACTGAATCACCGCAACCTACTGACACGCCGGAACCTACTGATGCGCCGGAACCTACTGATGCGCCGCCTTCTGAGAAACCGGAAAAAACGGCAGCTCCTCAGATTAATACAAAACCTGACGGTGTTCCGTATATAACAGGATATAAAAATGAGGTGCGTCCGTCAGCGCTCATGACTCGTGCAGAGGTTACAAAAATTATATCAGTAATAAGTAATAAGTATGACAAAAATAAAGAATATCCAAGCAAATACTATGATGTTGATAAAAATTCATGGTATTATAGCTGCATTGGATATGCTTCTTCAATGAACTGGGTAAAAGGGTATCTTGACGGATATTTCTATCCGGAAAAGACTATTACACGAGCTGAATTTGCTGCAATAACCGCACGTTATCTTAATATAGAGCCTGAATCGGGCACTGTGTTCACTGATACCTACGAGGATGTATGGAGCACAGGATATATCACGGCATTGTTTAATAAAGGAATTTTAAAGGGGTACCTTGACGGCACATATCATCCTGAAAATGATATTACAAGAGCGGAGGGTATAACCTTAATAAACAGAATTATTAAGCTTGTGCCTGATAAGAGTGCAATTGATAATATAGAATGTCCGTTTATAGATTTGGATAAATCGCACTGGGCGTATTATGAAATAATGGCGGCATCATGTGAATATTAAGTTAAAGAGAAGGAGTTGTCGCGCTTAAAAGTGCACAACTCCTTGTCTTTTGTAATATAGGAATTTGTATGTAAGGTAAGCGGTGTTGCTTATTCAAAACAGAAATTGCATTATTGTCCCCAAAGCTTGGGGATTAATGATTTTACACAGCAGTCACTTATTAATTTTGTAGGAGCTATACTTGCGGAGGTGGACCGATTGAGCGATATACTGAAAATTGCTGTATGTGATGATGATAAAAAATTTGCTGACAGAATTACAAGGCAGATAAAAGAGATAACTCTGAGTAAGGGGATATTATGCGATATAACTAATTTTTACGATGGAATAGAATTGGTGAGTTATTGTAAAAAGCATAATACCGATATTTTTATACTTGACATAGATATGCCTGTTATGAATGGCTTTGAAGCAGTTGATGAATTAAGAAAAAGTCAGCCTGAGATTGCTGTAATATTTATTACGGCGCATAATGAGTTTGCTTATCAGGCATATGATTACCAGCCGTTTTGGTTTGTAAGCAAGTCTGATCTTTGTAAGCTTGGTGAAGTGCTGCTGAAGCTGATAAACAAAATAAATCTGCACAGAGCTGAAAATAATTTTATTGTTCTGAAGCTTAACAACATAGTTCACATAAATGCTGCGGAGATTATGTATTTAAAGAGCGAGCGGAATTATATTAATGCATATAAAGTAAACGGTGAGGTGTTTAAATTCAGAGGCGCTATGAAGGATACATACGAGCAGCTTGAAGACAAGGGATTTATTTATGTAATCAGGGGCTGTATTGTCAATTGCAGGTATATAGAGAAAATAGATAAAAGAAAAAATATAATTCTTATGAAAAATAATGATAGAATACATATAACAAGTGATGCTGAAGCCATAAGAAAAATAGATGCGGTATATGGCAAATTCATGAGGGAATCAAGATGGTAAATTTATTTGAAATATCTATAAATATATTAGAGGAGTTTATTATTGCTCTTTTTATGACGCTGTATTTCGGATGCAAATATAACCGGTGGAAAAAATATGCCGGTTTTTTACTTGTAATGCTTGTGGCGGTATCATCAATTACACTTATTAACAGTGTGTATGTATATGAAGGCTTTTTGGGGCTGTTATTTATTTTAATCTATTTTTTGTATGCATTGATATTTTTAAACGGAGATATATATACTAAGCTGTTTATATCGGGATTTATAAACAGTATAGTATATTTCATTGCTCTGTTTTCAAATTTATGTCTGAGCATAGTGTTTCATAATCAGCATAATCAGATATATGAAATGGCGTTTGAAAGAGTTGTGCTTATAATAATGACCAAAACGCTTCTTGCGGCTGCCTGTGCGGTATTGTTAAAATTCAAATTTATTGATATAGGCAGAAGAAAGAATATGGTAATGCTTATTGTGATGCCTATTGTTGCCGAATTTTCAATGATAGGAATAATGCAGGTATTTTTACAGTATGACAATCTGAAGCTTGAATTGCTGCTGGCTTCGGTAAGCGTTATGGCGGCGAATATTCTTACATATTATTCATTTATCAGATTAAATAACGACATCAAAAGAGAAAGCGAATTTAGTTATTTGCAGCAGGAATATGAAAGCTATAAAATTTATACCCGTGATATTGACGAGCTGTATAATAAGATGTGCGGATTAAGACATGACAGCTTAACTCATTTTAATATTATTTTATCATTGCTTGAGAGCAGCGTGAGTGAAGCCAAGGAATACATACAATCCATTACACAAAACCGCCTTTTAAAGGTGAAAAGCCTTGTCAAAACTGATAATAATTGCTTTAATGCAATTGTAAACGCAAAAATTGCGGTGTGTGAAAGGGAAGAAATAAAAGTTCAGACGAGGATAATGAATAATTCCTTGTGCAGACTGTCAAATGATGAAATAGGTATTCTGTTTGGAAATCTGTTTGATAATGCAATTGAGGCATCCAGAAATTCAATTAAAAAATCAATTGAGCTTGACGTGCAGAATCAGGGAGCATATTTGTCAGTATTTATGGTAAATTCTATAGACAACTCTGTTCTTATCAACAATGAAAATTTATATACAACAAAATCTGATAAGGAATATCATGGGTTTGGAATAAAGAATATAAAAAGCGTAGTAGACGGACGCGGCGGAATTATAAATTATTTTGAAGAGAACGGATATTTCTGCTGTGACATACTGCTTTAAAAAAATAATACCGTTTCGTCCCTGAAAAGTAGGGTTTTCGTCCCAAGGTCATTGACTTTGGGACTTTTTTTGATAGAATTTATTAAGAACATATATAGCAAGAGGATAGTTTTATGAATTCAATTGCACTGTTGCTGACAGAAAAAATTATACAAAAAAATATTATTAAGCCGGAGGATAAAGAAATTTATAAACGTGGTATTGAGCTTATTCTGTCGGATATAATAAATGTTTTTTTAGTTTTGTCGATTGGGATAATTACAAAAACTTTTTTGCTAAGCTGCATATATTTTGTTGTTTTTTGCAGTGTACGGAAATTCAGCGGCGGTTTTCATGCAAAGACATATGGTATGTGCAGAACAGTCACTGTTGGAGTGTATGCAGCGGTAATAGCTGCCGCCTCATTTATAAAGACACATACCGGCACTTGGATTGCGGTAATTGATATTTTTTCTGTAATTACTGTGATATTGCTTGCGCCGGTGCGTCATCCGAATAAAGAGTTAAACTCGACAGAAGTACGAGCAAATAAATTTTTGGCTGTTGCGGCGGTTGTGTTGTTTTCTGCTGCTTCGATTATATTAAATCTGTTTAACCGTACGGAGGGTTTGGTTATATCGTTAGTGCTGCTGGCAGTTGCAATACTTATGTATGTAGGTTTAGCAATAAATAAAAAACAGTAAAGGTCTAAAAAAGCATACGCTGCATATTGTTTGGAACGGGAGCACAGTGCTTTGTTCGTATATGCTTACAGTATTTTTCAGGCGGTTTGTGAAAGGAGAAATATAAAAATGGCAAAGTTTACAGATATGATATTAAAGGGAATGGCAAAGACAGCAAAGACCGCTTTTGATGATTCAATGGGATTGGCGTCACGCGGCTGTGCTTATGAGCCTGCAGCTTCTGATGAATTAAGAGCATATAAGGAATTGAATGTTTCAAAGATTGAAAAGCTTTTTAATAAGCTGACAAAGTAATTGAACTTGAATTAAGCAAATGACAAGCAAGTATATACTTCGTCATATATAGTTAATCATTATTGCACTTTCCGAAGAACCCGCTCCGTCTTAATGCATGAGTATGTAATATGGGTATTCGTAAGGACTATTTGGGGAGTAGTCATGCGGTAATGAAATAACAAAAATGGCGGGGAATACCATGTGCCGGCGGTACTGTGGTATTTACATTGGGCTTTATATGGTTCTATAACAGCTTGATCCGTATTTATACGGTGAAGGCTGTTATAGCACTGTAATGTCTGATTAGAATTTTAAAATCTGAAGCTTCCGCTGCGGCTTCAGATTTTTTTTGATTAAAAATATGATTGCGGTGAAGTATAGTATAAATAGTATTTTTAACGTTTTTTGAGAAGTAAAAGCTTTTCATGCTATAAATTCCCTTTTATTCACAAAATCACTTCAAATTCATATTATGTAAACATAGGTATTTATATGCCTAAATTGATGAAGGAGTGATAAAAATGGATGAAATGAATAATGCATCTTACTGTATTTATCCTGCCTGTGGATGTGTTGGCTATGGATATGTGCCTGTTCAGGAAATGAATGAGGTATATGATGTTTGCCATGCTTTAAATCAGGGAACTGTTTTTCCTGAGCTTGATCTTAATATATGTGAATACGGTAAAGTTTGCAAGAAGTGGGGAGGCGGAATGAATGTCCAGAGCTGAATTGTTAAGACAAATACAAAGCTATAATTTTGCGGCATATGATATGCTTTTGTATCTTGATACTCATCCGAAGGATAAGAAGGCCTTTTCCATGTTCAGACAGCTTGTAGAAAAAACAAATAAGCTCAAAAAGGATTTTGAGAAGGAATACGGACCGCTGACACCGCATTCCGCAGCTAAAATGGATTGCTTTACATGGCTTGATTCACCGTGGCCATGGGAAAAGGAGGCGAACGAGTAATGTTTAGTTATAATAAATTTTTGGAATTTCCAATAAGAATTAAAAATCCTAATCCAAGACTTGCCAACGTTGTAATAACTCAGTATGGTGGTGCGGATGGTAAATGTTTGAGTAAAAATCACTTCCAAAATACGCATTTTATCGTTTTTCCGTCTTCTCCACCTTTGACAATTTCTTTGAAAATCGTTCTTGCCATATTGTTCTTTTCAACATTGCTTACGCTTTCATCTTTTAAAATTTCTGTCAATCTGCGAAGTTCTTTCTTATTTACTTTAGCAACTTCTTTGGGTTGTTCTTCAGTTTTCTTTTGCTTCATCATAGCTTTTAAATTAGCAATTTCTTCAAGAAGGCTATTTTTGTTTTTCTTGTATTCCTCAAGTGTATCAATACCATCCTCATAAGCTAATTTAACACGCTCTAAACGGATTTCAAGTCGCTGTATTTGAGTTTCTATAATCAAGCTTTCATCTTCCGACTCTTTAGGCTCAAAAATTTCAGG
Organism: Clostridia bacterium; assembly: GCA_022768695.1. Classification (GTDB taxonomy): domain Bacteria; phylum Bacillota; class Clostridia; order UBA1381; family UBA1381; genus JALEPO01. The sequence continues at coordinate 4,066 of JALEPO010000055.1, read as the reverse complement.
CTCGGCAAATGCAAGTTTTACATTTGGAAGCATTGCATCAGATAATGTATCTAAAATGATTTTATCCAATTTATCTGTTTTGATATATCCAACACCCTTGCAAATACCTCTGCTTCTGTTTGAACATCCGTAGAAGCCACCTTGATTTGATAATACTGCACCACATTTTTCACATCTTACAATTCCCGTTAGCCAATGGGATAAATCTTTGCGGTCAGAATTGAAATACTTTCTGAATTTGGCTTTTTGCACTTTCATTTTCTCCTGAGCCTTTTCCCAAGTATCCATATCAATTATCGCTTGATGCGGTGCATCACTTATAATTGCCGTTGTTGCTGTATAATTTCTCGATAACTTTCCGTCAGGGTTCCATCGTGTTTTGCCTATGTAAACAGGGTTGTTAAGCCAATATTCAACAGTTCTGTTTTCTATTTTATTCCCTCTGTGCGTTTTTATTCCCATAGCATTCAAAGACTTTGCAATGGTCAATAATCCTTTGCCATTGACGTAATCACTAAAAACCTTTTTTATGATTTCAGCTTCTTCCGGTACGATAACATATTCGCCATTTACAACCTTGTAACCATATCCGGCAATAGAAAGCACACCACCTCTTTTGGCTTTTTCGGTCATACCTCGTTTTACTTCTTCGGCAAGGTTGATGCTATAATATTCGTCCATTGCTTCAATCATAGCTTCAAAAAGAATAGACATTTTATCATCGCCTACATCTTCGCTGATTGAAATAACATCAATATTCAATTCCTTGCGAAGCATTGATTTATAAACAACACTATCTTCACGGTTACGGGCAAATCTACTATATTTCCAAACCAATATTACATCAAATGGCTTTGGTTTGCGTTTTGCTAAACCTATCATTGTATTAAAGGCTGCTCGCTTTTTTGTATTCCTGCCGCTTATACCTTCATCCATAAAAATAAATTCTTTGGGCAATAACATTTGATTTCTTTCTGCATAGAGTTTGATTTTTTCCAACTGACTATCAGGACTAAATTCAATCTGGTCATCAGTAGAAACTCTTATATACGCTGCCGCTACTTTCATCTGTTATCCTCCTTCCTTCAATGCGGCAGCTATTTATTCTATACAAAAATTTTAGCAGAACCGCTTTTTGAAATCAAATTTTTTGCTCCAAATTTTTTAATTTATAATTTTTACTTTGCGATTGTAATATTCACTTAATGCCTGAACCTCCAAATCTTTTCTCCATTGCTCATTTTCCTTATGGTTGAAGTCTGAAAGTTTTATATTTTCTTCATCATTTGCTATAAATAATTCAACTTTATATTCATCCATATCTACCACCTCTCATAATTTTATGATGTAATTCATTCGTAAATAACAACTCTACTCATTGCTCGGCTCGAATATATTGGAATGTATCTGATACTGCATCGCCGTTATCTTGCGTGCTTTCTTTGTAACGAAAGGATTTATTTTAAAATTCATTTAATAGCAATTTAAAGTGTCCGAAAAAATATCCATTCACCTTATACACAAAAAATGGGGTTTTGACGGGGTATTTTCGCCAAATTTGTTTGTGAAATTTTATATCCTTTCATCTTATGTGATTTAAAAGCCGTTTTGACGGGGTAATTTAAAAAAAAAGGTAAAAAAAATAACACAGAAACAAAAGTTCCCGTGCAACTGTAGTTTATAGATTTTTATAAATATGCAAAAAAATAAGCCTTGCAATTAGTATCTCTACTAAAAGCAAGGCTTTAAAATTGTGGACACAGTGTGTCTATTATTTGCTATTAAATTTTACCCTATATTAACCTTTCATTATTAAAATCAACACATAACTCACCCTCAAAATGAGAAAATGTTTTTGAATATATATTTGTTTTTGATGTTTCTATAAAATTCATCAAAGGTAAAATGTTTTTCAAATTACTCTTGTTAATCATACAATAAATCTCCTAACTATCTTGTTGTCCAAGTATGTCGTAAGTTGTACGGACACATTCTATCTATCAAGTAATAATTTCGCCCTCGCTTGTATCATCTTTTCAAGCATTTTTAATCGTTTATCAGGCAAGTTATATCTTGAATTTTTCTTGAATTTAAAGCCGAGCAGTTTTCTAAGTTCCTCACGATGTTTTTGTGTTAGAACGGTTTTAGCAGTTCCTATAAAATCATCATACACGCAAGGTAACAATGTATCTGCATAAGCCTTTAATGCTTCATAATTTTCTAAATCATCCCGTCCTGCAAAGTTTAAGAGTGCATTTCCGTGGTCGAATAAAGGTGCAGGAGCAACAATTTTATTTGTTTTATTATCAATGATAAAACCAAAGTTACCGAAGTGTCTGTCTGTATTCATAATGATTGCGTCAAGCACGAGCATATCATTTAATGCTTCAACAAAATTTTTGCCGAGTGTTTCATAATATTTTCTGACTGCTTTCATTCCGCCTGATGTTACAATTCTACCTACGGGTAGGAAAGAATAATCTTTTGATGTAAAAAGCTCACAAGTAGAACATAGCTCGCCTTTCCATTGAGAGAGTCCGTATTCGATAGCATTTACGCCAAGCACTTTTGCTACTTGTGCGGCATAGTATTCTGAATAAGGCTCATTACCCGTATTGGAAGCTCCGCTTGTACCACCTTTATAGAGCATAATCTTACCATCTTTTCTTCTCCAACATTTCGGGAGCATACCATTTGTTGTAAATTCAGGACAAGAAGCAAGAGAAGTTCTTATACTGCTGCCATATCCCGTAAATGCGATTAAAGCAAGCACCTGACTAAAACGATTGTCATACAGATTATATTTGTCATAAGTGCCTTCAAAGCCTTCTTCAACTACCCAATAGCAGTCATTTAATGAAAGTCCTTTTGAAACTTTTATAATCGTCATAGGGCGATTGATGTTAAGTCCACACTTGCTCAAAAAATTATGAACATACGCACGGTTTTTTGGTATAGTTCTGTGCTTCAGCCATTTAGCAAGTCCGTCATTTGTTAATTCCAAGTCAAGTGGGAACAAGTCTTTTTTATCTTCATTCACCCACAAAATTTTTATCTCAGGAGTATTAGTATCTTCAGTAGCCGAAAAACGCACAAGACTTAAATCATAATGTTTTAATTCGTAATTCATACATAATCCTCCTTCAATTATTTTTCAGCAGCTACGCCTGATTTCATCCAAGCATCTACTTCGCTTATTTTAAATTTCCATAGCCTGCCGATTTTTGCAGCAGGCATTGCTCTTTTTTCTATCCAAATCAAGACTGTATCACGGCTCACACCGAGATATTCAGTAATTTCTTTCATCGAATACCAACGCTCAATATTGCTATCCATAGAGATACCCCCGTTAATATACAAAAATCCAAGTATGATTATATCGAATTATTACAACTTTGTCAATGATTTATGCGGATTTATGAGGAATTGTTCAGTAGAAAATTCAGGAAAAAAATAGTAGCGCTTTTCACAACATTTGCTGCCACTTTTGTGTTCACAAACTTGTTACCACTAATTTAGGTGATTTTTGACTGTAAAAAAGCCCTGAACATCTCTGCTCAAAGCTCTCAATTAAAATTAAGGTGATTTGTCCACTAAGTTTTAAATAGTATCCGATCAATAATGCCACGACTACCCCATGACAGTCCTGCTATGGTATAATCATTCTAACGAAATCTATGGAGTTGGTTAGAATGGATAAAGTAGTCTGCGGTTATACTGATATGCGGCGTTCCATTGATAGACTTGCGGCAATAATTAAGCAGAATTTTGGTCGTAATGCGTATGACGGAAGTCTGTTTCTTTTCTGTGGAAAGAGAAGTGATCGTATTAAAGGTTTGCTCTGGGATGAAGACGGTTTTCTGCTTTTGTACCAAGCTATTGTAAGAAGGTCTGAGCAAGTCAATAGAGTTGCTCAGCCTTTTTAGGTATTGATAGCACTGATTATTAATCGGATACGAAACAACTGCCTTAAAAATGGCAAATATTAAGTTAAAATTTTAGAATAAATAGCTACCAAAATTACCTTTCTATACTCAAACATTTGGTGTCCGGTGGTCCGCACGGT
>JALEPO010000037.1 GCA_022768695.1 Clostridia bacterium | reverse complement strand
GCGTAGAAAAGACATGGCCTGTAAACTCACCTAACATTGAAAAGATTGAAGTTTCAAGAAAAGGTAAGGTTAGACGTGCAAGACTATTCTATCTTCGTGACAGAGTTGGTAAGGCTGCCAAAGTTAAGGAAAGAATCTAATTCTATTAAAAAGGGACATGCTTTATGTCCCTTTTTTATCTTGCGTTTATTAATTGCTTTTTAACAAAAAATTAATAATATATTTATTTATATTTAATATAGATATGTTATAATTGTTTTGTATAGTATAAGAAATTTAACAGTTATCGGAGGTCAAAAAAATGAGTGAAGAAAAAAACAGTATTGGCAGAGAAATATGGGAATGGACCTATACAATTGTCATCGCAGTAGCAATAGCGCTGATTATTAAAGGATTTATTTTTGATATTGTTAAGGTTGATGGTTCAAGTATGTTCCCTACCCTTGTTGACGGAGAACGCCTTATCGTCACAAAACTCGGATATAAACCTAAACAGGGTGATATAATAATTCTTGACAGCACATATGAAAACCGCGAAGAATATTATGATGCCGTAGCTCTTGACAAAGGCAAGGAGGAGCTTTCGTTTTTTGAAAAATTTTCATTGAAGATGAATATGCCTGAAAACTTAAAGAAAAAGTATTATGTCAAAAGAATTATTGCTATGCCCGGTCAAACTCTGGATTTAGTTGACGGCAAAGTATATATCGACGGCAAACAGCTTAACGAGCCATATTATGAAGGTATTACAGCATCCATAGACCCGGCTGTTGAATACCCTATAACGGTCGAAGAAGATAAAGTATTTGTTATGGGTGATAACCGCACACGAAGCAAAGACAGCCGTTCATCAGAATTAGGTCAGGTTCCGTACGAGGCAATACTCGGAAAATCACAAGTAAGAATTTGGCCTATCAGCAGTTTCGGAATAACAAGATAGTATTAACAACTATTAACTTGTTTTATACAATACATGACATTGAAATCAGGCTTTCGCAAATATTGTGAGAGCCTTTTATATGGAGGAATTTATGCAGGATTTACAATGGTATCCGGGTCATATGGCAAAAACACGCCGTTTGATTGAAGAAAATTTAAAATTTATTGACGTTGTGGTAGAAATTCTTGACGCTCGTATTCCATTTTCGGGCAGAAACCCGAATTTTGATGATATAATCAAAAACAAACCACGTCTGCTTGTAATGAACAAATCAGATTTAGCCGATAAAAATCTGACACGTCAATGGATTGAAGCATATAAAGAAAAAGGACTTAAGGTCATACCAATAAGCTGTACAACCGGTGCAGGAATTAACAAGGTTACAGCAGAAGCGCGTGCTTTAATACAGGATAAAATCGCTCGTGAAAAGGAAAAGGGACGTAACAGAACTTTAAAAATCATGATGGTTGGCATACCTAACGTTGGAAAGTCCAGCCTTATAAACCGTCTTATCGGAAAAGCAAGCACGAAAACAGGCGACCGCCCAGGCGTCACCCGCGGTAAGCAATGGTTACGATTAAAGGGTGATATAGAGCTTCTTGACACCCCCGGTATTCTTCCTCCGAAATTTGAGAATCAGGAAGCTGCTAAACGTCTTGCATACACAGGTGCAATTAAAGATGAAATTATGAACACGGAGCTCCTCGCCTATCACTTATGCGAATATCTGCGTGAAGCATATCCGGAACTGTTATGCGCAAGATACAAACTCGACAGCATTAATGGATTGGAAGGATATGAAATACTTGAGAAAATAGGACGAAAACGTGGATTTGTAATTTCCGGCGGTGAAATTGATATGGAAAGAGCAGCAAATATGGTGCTTGATGAATTGAGAAGCGCCCGAATCGGTAATATAACACTTGAAAAACCCCAAAAAGAATCATAATGACGGCTTATGTATTAACATAGATTTGTACTGCAAGACATTGCAGTACAAATCATTAATATATAAGTCGTTATTTATAAATTTGATGTTAAATAATTTTATTTCAGTTCATATCCGCCAACAGGTCTGATTGACAATATATGGCACATCCCTTCACCTAAAACCGCTTCGATTTTCGACTTGAAATCATCAAGCATATCTAAAGGTACAAATGCCTGAACTGTACCTGCAAATCCACCCCCATGAACTCTGTATGAACCTCTGTCACCCAAAATTTCATCACAAAGCGCAAGCGTAAGAGAAACTGCTTGTGCCTTTGGCATACTTGGAGCAAATACATTCTGTAAATACATATATGAAGAACGTCCCGACATTCTATTTAATTTCAAAAATGTTTCAAAATCATCATTCTTTAATGCAGCAACCTCTTCCTGCGCATAACGATTATCTCGGAAAAAGTGCATTGCTCTTAATACGGCACGGTCATTGTTTATTTTTTCTCTTATCTCTTTGATATTCTTTTTAAAATCATCCTCATTAACTTCGCGCAAATAATTTTTGCCAAAGAATGCTGCAACCTCCTTCATATCAGCAGGAATAGTAGCGTATTCATCTGTTAAATCAGCATGATCTGCACCTGAATCTATTATGCATAAAGCATGGCCGTATTTCTGTAGATTCATGTCTATCCGTTCTATTTTAGGCGATTCTGTGCTTTCAAAATCTATAGCCACGACTGAACCCACCGATGACGCCATCTGATCCATAAGACCACTTGGCTTTCCAAAATACACATTCTCAGCATACTGACCAAATTTAGCAATTTCAACAGGTTTTACCTCAGTATCGCAGAAAAGTCCGTTTATAATTGTGCCAACCAACACCTCAAAAGCTGCCGACGATGACAATCCTGAACCTTTTAATACATTTGAAATGGTATATGCGTCAAAACCCTTTACCTCATAACCCAAATCAACAAACTTTTTTACAACTCCTCTGATAAGCGCTATTGCCTTGTCAAATTGCTCCTCATGTATTTCCAAATCATCCAAATCAATTATGTCCATTTTATAATTTCTGGACTGTATGCGGATTTGATTTGTTCCGTTTGGACGCGCTGCAGCAATAACGTCAAGATTTACACTTGCCGCCAAAACACATCCATGCTGATGGTCAGTGTGGTTTCCTCCGATTTCTGTTCTTCCCGGAGCAGTGAATAATGCTAATTCCTCAGTCTTTCCAAATGTTTTTTCAAATTCGTCAATTACTTCCAAATAACGATCAGCATATTTCTGAGTATTAACTGTTCTGTATATGTATGACAATATATCAGAATATTGTCCATTTTTCAAACTATCCTTTATTTCTTGTGTAGAACGCATGAATTCTCTCCTTTTTATAATAATCAATAATTTTTATCAATGCAATTACCCATACCTTACTATTATAGAAAACTTTTTCCAACGGCTTATTTGTAAAATAATATTCAAATCATCAATCCCCTATCCAAATATTATGGCAATTAGGGAATCTTTGCTTTGAATAATCAAAATTACTCTCCTTGCAAGCAATTTTCTATATTACAAAAAAAATGCGGACAATGTCCGCATTTTTACCTAAACCCGCAGACACGGATTGGTTTCATGTTATTCAACCATAAGGAAATCGCTTACAACCTCCTGCATCTGGTCCTTATCACAAACAAGATCAAATATTCTCGACTTATTCTTCAGTTCGCCTAATGATTTTGGAATATTCATTCCACTCTTTTTCGAAAGCTCTTCAAGAAGCGTAAACTCGTCCTTGCCTACTACTTCATTATGACCGCCTAAAGCTATCAAAACACTCTGATTAAATTTAAACGGACTTGCAGTCGAAGCAATTATTGTTTTTGTTACATCGCCTGTTTCAGCTACATACTTATCATAAACAGACATAGCCACTGCGGTGTGAGTATCGATGACATAATCATACTTGTCAGCATATTCTTTAATAGCTGCCATAGTTTCCTTGTCATCTGAACAGCCGGCGCAGAATAAAGCCTGAAGCTTAGCCTTTACATCAGCCGAAATTTCATATACTCCGCTTGTATTAAGCTTGTTCATCAAATCAGCGATAGTTTTATCATCTCTATCAGTAAGGTCATATAAGAAGCGCTCAAGATTAGATGATATAAGAATATCCATTGACGGAGAAATAGTCGTATGGAAATCTCTGTTTTTATTATAAATGCCCGTGTTAATGAACTCTGTCAAAACATTGTTCTCGTTCGATGCACAAATAAACTTCTTCACGGGAAGTCCCATCTTCTTTGCGTAATATGCGGCAAGAATATTACCGAAATTACCTGTAGGAACAACTACATTAATTTCCTCGCCCACATTGATTTCGCCGTTATTTAACAAATCAGCATACGCTGAAAAATAGTAAACAATCTGAGGAACAAGTCTGCCCCAGTTAATAGAATTTGCCGAAGAAAGCTTAAACTGATTTCTTGCAAGCAGTTCTTTATACGCAACATCTGTAAAAATCTTTTTAACTCCGCTCTGAGCATCGTCAAAATTTCCTCTTACTGCAGCAACGCTTACATTATTGCCTTCCTGAGTAACCATCTGAAGCTTCTGAATTTCGCTGACACCATTATCAGGATAGAAAACAATAATTCTTGTTCCATTTACATCCTTAAATCCCTCTAAGGCTGCCTTACCTGTATCGCCTGAAGTTGCAACAAGAATAACAATTTCTTTATCCTCATTTGTTTTTTTCATTGAGGTAGTCAGCAAATGCGGAAGAATCTGCAAAGCCATATCCTTAAATGCACAGGTAGGACCATGCCACAATTCCAACACATACGCTCTGTCATTAAGCTTATAGACAGGCGCTATCGCGTCTGTTTCAAACTTTTCTTTTGTGTATGCACTTGTAATACAATGATTTAATTCATCCTCAGTAAAGTCAGTAAGGAATTTACTCAAAACAAAATATGCACGTTCCGTATATGACTTTTTAGCCAAAGCCTCAATTTCATCTAAACTAACTGAGGGAAAGCTCTCCGGCACAAATAAGCCGCCTTCAGCACTAAGACCTGTCTTTATTGCCTCTGCCGCACTAACCGATATACTTTTGTCCCTCGTACTTTGATACTGCATGTGTATAAACCTCCAAATGTGTTTTCGATATATTAAATAAGGGCATTACCCTGTCGCACAGCGTTTTCAGCAAGAGATTTCCGCTTGCTGAAAACATCGAGCGAAGCCCTTTGCCTATACAGGCAAAAGAGTATTTTTAATTCAATTATACCGATAATTTTTTAATATATTCCGGAGCTGTATCCGCGTCAATACTAACTGAAATTACAAACTGAATATTGAACTTAGCACTCATATCCTCCAGTCTGTTCAAAAAGCTCTCAAATCCGTCTAATTCTGTTGTACCTACAATTCTAAAAATACCATCTATAAATATGTTGGTAATATCAAAATCGCGGCTTACAATACCACATACAAATCCTAAAAATTCACTATATGATTCAATGTCAAATTCACTTGTATCAGCCATTCTGACCTTTGACTTTATATCATACATACTTCTGCTTGTATTATCGCTGATAAATACCACGTTGCCCTTTGCTACTGATGAAGCGTTATTTACGCTTTCAATAAGAGCCTTTGTCTTTCCTGTACCTTTTTTGCCAATGAGAAGTTCAACCATGTTAATCTTCCTCCTTTTTGTATAAATTTATTTTTTTCAGGAGCGATTATTACCGCCATCCTTTTAATTACATTTTTTATGAAAGGCGCGCCTCTAACGCTGATTTCTGGTCTTCATATCCCGGTTTGCCCAAAAGCGCAAACATATTCTTCTTATATGCTTCAACGCCCGGCTGATCAAAAGGATTAACACCTAAAAGATAACCCGAAAGACCGCAAGCCTTTTCAAAGAAATAAACCATTTTGCCAAAGTTGTATGCATCCAGTGCCGGAACTTTAACTACAAGATTAGGAACAAGTCCGTCAGTATGAGCAAGCGCTGTTCCCTGAGCAGCTTTTGAATTTACATAATTTATAGTTTTGCCTGCAAGGAAATTAAGACCGTCAATATTATCGTCAGTCGCATCAATAGTAATATCCTTTCTCGGATTTTCAACAAGAACAGCTGTTTCAAAAAGAATTCTCTGACCTTCCTGAATATACTGACCCATCGAATGCAAATCACTCGAAAAATCTGCTGCAGCCGGGAATATTCCCTTATTATCCTTACCTTCACTTTCGCCGTAAAGCTGCTTCCACCATTCGCCAAAATAATGAAGTGCAGGCTCATAATTAACCATCATTTCAACAGTTTTGCCTTTCTTTGACAAGCAGTTTCTTACAACAGCATACTGATAGCACTGATTTTCCGCCAAGTTAGGATTAGCATATTCATCCATGGCATCCTTTGCGCCCTGCATCATTGCATCAATATCAATTCCTGCAGCAGCAATCGGAAGCAAGCCCACAGCTGTCAAAACAGAATATCTGCCGCCGATATCATCCGCAATTACAAAAGTTTCGTAGCCCTCTTCATCTGCAAGAGATTTCAGTGCACCACGAGCCTTATCCGTAGTAGCGTAAATTCTTTCTCTTGCGCCTTCCTTACCATATTTCTTTTCAAGTAAATCCTTAAAAATTCTAAAAGCAATTGCCGGCTCTGTAGTGGTTCCTGACTTTGAAATTACATTTACAGAAATATCCTTACCTTCAATAGTTTCAAGCAAATCAGCCATATATGTAGAGCTGATATTATTGCCTGCAAAGAAAATGGCAGGACCTTTTCTCTTATCTGCATCAAGAGCATTGTAGAATGAATGCTGAAGCATTTCTATCGCGGCACGCGCGCCAAGATAAGACCCACCAATACCTATTACAATTAAAACATCGGAATTCGAGCGAATTTTCTCCGCAGCTTTTTTTATTCTTGCAAATTCCTCTTTATCATAATTTGCAGGAAGATCAACCCAGCCAAGAAAGTCATTTCCGGCACCGGATTTATCATGAATCATATTATGTGCTGACTTTACATATTCAGACATATTGTCAATTTCATGCTGTCCTACAAATGGAAGTGCCTTCGAATAGTCAAAACTTAAATTGCTCATTACTATCTCCTCCTAATAATATACTATATATACTTATTCTACAACATCTTTTACAAAATTTCAAGTGTTTCTTAAAATAAAACTGTATTTATTTTTAGTATATTTGATTTTTTCATCAATGTGTGATAGAATAAGAAATGAATTAAATAAAGGTGGTGTATGTCATGTCTGTTTCTTTCCCCGGTGGTATTAAAATTAAAAATTACAAATCATTAACAAGCGGTGCTGCTTCTTTGACGCTGCCCCCTTGTGATGAACACTTTTTCCCATTATTGCAGCATAACGGAACCCCCATTGAACCCATTGTGAAAATTGGAGAAAGAGTTAAAATCGGACAGAAGCTTGCCGATGCCGCAGACTATTTTGCAGTACCTGTACACTCATCCGTTTCAGGCAGAGTTGTTGATATTACTGAAATAATAACGCTGAACAACGAAAAGTCACAAGCAATCGTAATAGAAAACGACCGTCAATACACGCATTTTTTTGAAAATACAGAGGAAATTTCTCCTGATTTATACACAACAAGAGAGCTTTTGTGGATAATACGCGACGCCGGCATAATTGAACCCGACGGTACGCCCGCCCATATCAAGCTAAATCCTCACAAAAGCGTAAAATTTGTTATCGCGAACTGCGCCGAGAGTGACACCTACGTTACATCAAAGCAAAGACGAATATTAGAAAACACCGAGGACATAGTCGCAGGCTTAAAAACAGCAATGCGCATACTAAATTTAAAAGACGGATATATCGGTGTGGAAGATGATATAAAAGGCGCTGTAAATCATTTTAAAAAGATTCTTCGGTATGACACATCAATTCATCTGCTGAAACTTAAATCAAAATATCCGCAAAGCGATGAAACTCAGATTATAAAAGCCGTAACAGGACATGATACCCCGTCTAACTCTATAGTTCTTGACGCGCATACACTTTATTGGATTTCTCAGGCTGTTAATCACAATAAAAATGTGATTTCAGGAATAGTAACCGTTTCAGGAGGTATGGTTAATCGTCCCGTAAATTTTCTTGCGCCACTTGGTGTTCCGGCCTCATTTCTTCTAAAAAGGGCAGGCGGTGTTAAATCTAACAACGTAAAGCTAATTTCAGGCGGCGGCATACGCGGAATTGAACTAAATAATCCTGACGCTCCTATAATGAAAACTACTTCCGCAATCCTGGCGCTTACTCCAAGCAACGCAGGTTTTTCTGACAAAAAATGCGGATTATGCCGAAAATGTATCCGAAAATGTCCAATGAAAATCAATCCAAAATTACTAAGCAGCACAACCGATATCAACAAAGCAGCAGAGAATTTTATATTGGATTGCACTGAATGTAATCTTTGCTCATATATATGCAAAAAAAACAGAAATCCTATGAAAAATATACT
>JALEPO010000006.1 GCA_022768695.1 Clostridia bacterium | reverse complement strand
GCAGTCTGAGTAACACCGTTTACTACACCTTTTTCTGCAAGCGCATTAATTGTCTGTTCTGCCCAATGTCCCTTTATATCCGTAAAATCCGCCGCATATGCGGCACTTGATGATATTGCGGCAACTGTAAGAATTACCGCAACTATTTTTTTTAATTTCATTCTACCCTTTCACCTACTTTAATAAATTTGCTAATCTTCCTATAATTGTCGCAGCCTGCGCGCGTGTAAGCGTAGCCTTTGGCGCAAATGTGCCGTCATCCATGCCTTCTACCAAACCATACATTGCGCACCTAATGACTTCTAAATCATACTCTATTTCATTATAATCAGTAAAATTAACTTTCTCAGACACAGACTGCCATGGATTTTCCTCATCAACGTCAAGCTTTGGCAATTTTTCACCCACTTCATGTACCACATCAGACAATATGCTTGCCATTTCTTCTCTTGTTATTGGTATATCACCCTTAAATTCGCCTTGCTTATATTCATAAACTTCAGTTGTGACAGCTTCCTTTTCATCTGTCGCTTCAGCTAAAACTCTCTCCGCCTTTTTCGGGAGTTCTTCAGAGGTCCAAGCACGCTTATCAGATAGCAAGTTTTCATCAATCAATCCCTTATCCAACGCGCCCTGCAGGTAATAGCAGTACCAGTCGTCATTTGCCGCATCAAGGCACTCGCCCTCACGGTATGCGTGACCGACAATACCTGCCGCGTCCATCGCCATTTTCAAAAACTCCGCGCGTGTTACAGTGCCGTCCGGATTGAATTTGCCGTCGCCGACACCGTCAACCATACCCGTATCAGCAAGAGCCTTGATATATGTTTCTGCCCAGTGTCCGGAAATATCAGTAAATACTTCTTCACCCTTAAGGTACTTTGCAAGCTCGGGAACGTCTGTCTTGATAGCCTCCGCAACCATGCCTGCCACACGCTTTGCACCCTTTGGCTTCATATGCGTTGTGTCGTTTGTACCCACGGGATAAGCCTTGCTTTCAAGCGGCTCACATACAAAATAACCCGAAATAACATCTTCCTTATCCATTGTGTTCCATGTATCGGTCATAATTCTATTTATATCGATAAACGCACAGCCTGTTTCCTTTGCAATTTCACGAGTAGGGTCTGCGTAGTCCTGACGCGACTCCATGAAGTTATTCTTCTCCTCGTCCCACCAACCTGCGGCTGACGCAGTCATGAGCACAGGAATACCTCCGCGCTTTTCTACCTCGCCCATATACTTTTCCGTAATAAGCTTCTTATAATCCTCAACACTGATGTATCTTTCCGGTTTATTTTCCGCGCCGTCATTTATACCAAACTGGATAAGTACATAGTCACCCGGATGCATTTCCGTAAGAATTTTATCAAGTCTGCCGTCATTATTGTAGCTTTTTGAGCTTCTTCCTGCCATTGCACGATTCTCAATAATAACTTGATCTGTGAAATACTTGTCAAGCATCTGTCCCCAGCCGGTCTGCGGATATACCTTTTCATAATTATAGGTTTGCGCTGTTGAATCACCCGCTATATATATAGTTGTTTTTTCTCCTTTTTCCGTTCTGGCGGGAAGCTCGGTAACTGCTATCTCCGTAACATTCGGATTTTCACCAAGCACCTGAACAGAAATCTTTCCGTCAATTGGCACAACAGGCTGTTCATTATCCTGTGTTTTGCCCGGCTCTAATGTGTAAGCACGAACACGTTCTCCGCCGTTTATGTAAATATTTGCCTTTGTTTCAGTTTCTCCGCCGGTTTTTACATTTACTGTATAGTCGCCGTCAGGAACTTCAACCTCAAATACGATGCCGTTTTCACCGTCAGGCTTTACCGAGGTCATGTCATAAGTTTCCGCAAAAAGCTCCTCTGCATGACAAACAGGAACCATACAGCTCAAAGCAGTTGACACAGATAAAATCATCGATAATATTTTCTTTAACTTCATTATTTCATTCTCCTTTATTTACAGTTATTTCAATTATACAACAAAACTAATAAAAAATCCATAGTTTTTCAATAATTTCTTTAATATTCCATTTTCCACGGCTCAAATTACACATACTAAGCCACTGTACAGTAAAAAACGGAAAGCCGCACAGCTTTCCGTTTTTCCTTTATCCTATATTATTCTACCCTATTCTATAACCAATTTAAAGCTTACCCTTTTATCTTCAGAATCCTCAACGTTATTCTGATAGTTTATTCCTTCCCTATCCATATGCTCAAGCATAGGCGAAATATTCTCCGAATCTATAACGTAATACGAATCATCCTTCACAGCCGTATACTGCTGAATAAGCTCAACAGCTCTGTCAGCATCTCCGCCATAAATTTCTATAGCATTATCATTTGAAATATCGATATAACCATCCTCTGCAGGGATATAATATCTGCCTCTCGCAATAGTAATTTCGGTGTCCTCATCTATAGTAAAATCCTGAACAACACCGTCCCCGGAACAAGCGGAGGCTTCAAATTCTGCTTGTGCAATTTCAGCATCCGGCAGCCTGTAAACGCCTCTTGCAATTGTATAATTTTTTGAAATACTCTCATCTTCCTGTGAATCGCTCATTGCCAAATACGCAGAAACCGCCGGCACATTTGCCGTATCATCCGCAATCATCCTTGACATTGCAGGATTAAGAGGTTCCTCAACAACATTTCCGGCTGTTTTTGCCTCTAAAATCGTGCCGTCTAATACAGGTGTGCGATTATTTTGCTGAGCAGGTTCAATAAAATCAAAAGATTCCGAAATTTCCCGTATCGGCTCTATTGTTTTCTTGGATGAGATACTCCTCTGTGCCGTAGACACACTAACACTTGAAGCCTTATCATCTGCCTTTGCTGTTTTTATATTCGGTACGTCTGCGATTTGATTAGACGCAACCGCCTTGTTTTGAGATGTATGTTCATATATCTCCGGTTGCGTACTTATCGCTGTCTTATCAGACTTTGACCCCGAATCTGTCACATCCGCCGACAAATCTGTCACATCCGCCGACAAATCCGGCTCACCGTCCGAATTGCTTTCGATAATAACACCGCTGTTATCATCATGTACCATATTATTAATAAGATGTTTTCCGTTCACTCCTACAATTACTGCCAATACAAGACAGGCTGCCACGGTTGAATATCTCTTATAATTTCTCCGAAGCATATTCATCATTCGCCGGAGTCTTCTTTCTTCAAAATCCTCAGCACTGATGCGTTCATTAAGCCTATCCATAAAATCGTCAGGAGCAGTCATCTTAGGGAGAGTGTTGAGCTGCTTTATAATTTTCAGCATAAAATCAAGCTCATCCCGGCATTTTTCACATTCACCGGCATGTTCATTCATCAACAGCTTTTCCTGAGCTGTCAAGCTCTCATAGTTGTCAAGCATTCTGTTAAATTCTTCACACGTCATTATATCTCCCCCTTTCTTAAAATAATTGTTATATTCGGCTTCATATTATTAGACGCTAAATCAATAAAAAAGTTCCCTGTTTTCCAATAATTTTTTCTTCAGAGAATTTCTTGCGCGATTGAGTCTTGATTTAACCGTACCGACCGGACATTTCAGCACCTGCGAAATTTCTTCATAGCTTAACTGCTCAATATCGCATAGTGTTATAATCTCTTTATATTCAACGCTAAGCTCGCCTATTGCAGCTCTGACCATCCGCTGCTGCTCCGAAAGCTCCAGATGCTCCTCAGGTGTGGGAGAAGTATCTGTAATTTCCATATCTTTATTTTCTTCATCCTCCTGCAATGCAGTACTTATACTGATTACATTGGTACTTTTCTGACGTTTTCTTAATATATCATTACAAACATTTGAAACAATCCTGTAAATCCATGTTGAAAGTGAAGATTTCCCCTTAAAACCGGCAATGTTTCTGTAGATTTTTACAAAAACCTCCTGTGCCGCATCACAGGCATCCTCCCTGTCTGAAAGCATACTGTATGCTATATTTATTACTTGATTCTGATATTTTTCAACCAAGATATTAAATGCATCTCTGTCCCCTTTCTGACACAGCTTTATAAGCTCGGTCTCGGACAAACCAATCACCTCCTCCTAAAAAAGCTTTATCTGTTTGTGTTTCTGCTTTACCTGTGTCTGAATACAGATTACCAATCTGTTTTTATACGCTTCTTATATGCTTCATAATAAGCCTCTACGTCTGCCATGCAATCGCCGCTGAACTTATCAAGAAATGCCTTTGCAATTTCAAAAGCTACTACAGCCTCAACAACAACCGAGCACGCCGGAACAGCGCATACATCAGAACGTTCAACCGTCGCCTTGTGTACTGATTTATCCTTAATGTTGACTGTGCTGAGTGGTTTATACAGTGTAGGAATAGGCTTCATAGCGGCGCTTACTCTTATCGGCTCGCCGTTGGACATACCGCCCTCTAGGCCGCCTGCATTATTTGTAATTCTGTGATAGCCGCCGCTGTAAGCGATTTCATCATGTACCTGTGAGCCATGCGTTTTGCTCACATCAAATCCCATACCAATCTCAACACCCTTAATAGCCTGAACACTCATAACAGCAAACGCTAAATTTGCATCCAGCTTTCTGTCGTAATGGACATAGCTGCCCAATCCTGCCGGAACTCCTGTAACAACAGTTTCAACCACTCCGCCTACAGACTCACCGGCTCCTTTTATACTATCAATATATGACATAGCCTTTTTTGCGGCTTCATCATTCGAGAAACCAACAGGAGATTGCAGAACGCGCTCAAAAAAACCTTCCATTGTTATATCATCGGTATCTTCAATTTCACCAATTCTTTTAACATGGCTTTTTAATTCAATACCAAAAGGCTCAAGAACCTGTCGCACAAGCGCACCGACTGCGACTCTTGCAGCAGTTTCACGAGCGCTGGCTCTCTCAAGAACATTTCTCAAATCCTTGTGATCGTATTTCATACCTCCGGTCAAATCTGCATGTCCGGGACGCGGACAATCCACCGCCTTCTTACCGTTCGACACTTCGGTTCCCATAATATCTTCCCAATTTGCCCAATCACGGTTATTTATACGAATAGCTATAGGGCTTCCCAGTGTGTATCCGCCGCGAACGCCTGAAAGTATTTCTGCCGTATCCTTTTCAATCAACATTCTTCCGCCGCGTCCGTATCCCTGCTGACGCTTTGCCAAAGCGGCATTTATTTTATCCAAGCTTATTTTTACATTTGACGGCATCCCTTCAACAATTACCGTAAGGCATTTCCCGTGAGTTTCTCCTGCTGTAAAATATCTTAACATATAAAAAACATTCCTTTCAAGTATAAATAGCCATATTACATTTCATTTTACCACTTTTCAATCATTTTTTCAAGTAAAAGTGTATAAAATGTTACATAATTTTTAAAATATATTACAAAAAAGCTGTAGTATTGGAATACAGTCAACATCATACGATATTGCCATAATACTTTCCAATACCACAGCCTGCGCACATACGATTACTTACTCAGAAAATCCGCAACCTTTGCTACTGTTTCATTGAGAGAAAACTCACATAAACCATGATTTTCACCCTCAATCAAATCAATAGTGATGTTTTTCATACATTCACCGTAACGCTTTGAGCCTATAACGCCCACCGCCTCGTCCTTCGTGCCATGGATAATAAGCGTTTCACCCTCAAACATCGAAGTAGTTTCATAAATCGGCAGGGTTTTCGCAATTCTGAAATACATATCGCCTACATTAAATTTCTTCCGCTCATCATTTATCATAGTAATATACTCGGGAATATTGTACTTATCATAGGGTATGCCAAAGCAGGAGCCCTTCAGCGCGTCATCCTTAATCGTTGCAGCGGGAGCGAGCATAACAAGCTTCTTTATGTATTCTCTGTAATACCCGGCAATCATTCCTCCCACAAGAGCTCCCTGTGAATGACCTACTATATAAATATCCTTGACAAAATCAAGACCGCGTACATAATCAATAATTTTTGACGCATCCAATATTTCATTATATACGTTCATATCAGAGAAATCACCGTCACTTTCTCCATGACCGTTAAAATCAAACTTAACAACCGAAATTCCACGCTGAAGCAAAGCGTCAGCTATGTCACAAAACATATCCGCATCCTTATGACTCATCAATCCGTGAAATATAACCGCAACAGGACTCTTTTCGGCATCAACCTTCAACAATTCTCCACGCAGGGTAAGTCCATCTCTTTTAATGCTTATCTTCATTTCAACCACCTCATCTGCACAAATGCCCGACACATATTTTAGTGCCGGGCATCGCATAATATTCTTATTAAATTATCACGGCTGCTTACCAATATAAGCAAGAATACCGCCATCAACATAAAGAATGTGACCATTTACAGCATTTGAAGCATCTGAAGCAAGGAATACAGCCGGACCTGTTAATTCCTCAGCCTGAAGCCATCTGCCGGCAGGAGTTCTTCCGCAGATAAACTGGTCGAACGGATGTCTTGAGCCGTCTGCCTGCTTCTCACGAAGAGGAGCTGTCTGAGGTGTGGCAATATAACCCGGACCGATACCGTTACACTGGATATTATCAGCGCCGTATTCTGAACAGATGTTTCTTGTAAGCATCTTAAGACCGCCCTTAGCAGCAGCATAAGCTGAAACTGTTTCACGGCCAAGCTCTGACATCATTGAGCAGATGTTTATAATCTTACCGTGACCCTTCTTAATCATTGAGGGGATAACAGCCTTTGATACGATAAACGGAGCGTTAAGGTCAACATCGATAACCTGTCTGAACTCGTCAGCTGTCATTTCGTGCATCGGGATTCTCTTAATGATACCTGCATTGTTAACAAGAATATCGATAACGCCAACCTCGGCCTCAATTTTCTTAACCATATCCTGTACCATTTCTTCATTTGTTACGTCACAAACATAACCCTTTGCGTCGATACCGTCAGCCTTGTATGAAGCAAGACCCTTATCAACAAACTCCTGCTTAATATCGCAGAAAACAATCTTTGCACCGCTCTTAGCATATGCAGATGCAATAGCGTAACCGATACCGTATGAAGCACCTGTTACAAGTGCAACCTTGCCCTCAAGGCTGAAGTTCAAAAATTCACTCATTAAATTTTCCTCCTTGTGTGTATTTAACTTATTATATTTAATATAAAAATATTAACGTGTTATATTAACGGGTCGGGACGGTAGATAAGATGCGCATAATTACCTTCAATATCCCTGAACCAATATGTTTTTATACCCTT
>JALEPO010000005.1 GCA_022768695.1 Clostridia bacterium | reverse complement strand
CCCTTATACGCATACATATATTCAATATAAACATCTTCTGTACCTGCCAGACGTGAACTGATCTGCCATCTTGCAATACTGTTTGATGTTGCTGCCTCTGAATATTCCATATCCTTGCCTATAAGCGAATCATTGATATATAACGAACAAGTGCCTGTGTCCGCATCCATCAATAGCTTAATATCATACCATACGTCATCTGAATATCTGAAAATCGACTCAGTACCGTTGAATATTACCTCATTTTTAGTAAATTGCAGCGTTACTATATTACCGAAAGCAGTTGCCTGATTTTCTGATGTCGAATCAACCGCTGCTTCTGTATCCTCAGAATCCGCGCTGTCCTGCTGAATATAGAAACGGAACTCAGGCGCCTGATTCATAGGGTCAAGCTCCTCATCATGAATCATAATTTTAGCATGGATTGTTGAACGTCCGTCAAGCAGAGTATCAAACTTCTTTGCGTATGTAAATCCATGGTCATGACTATCGTCACGAAGCATAAGCATAGGATCTTCGTTCTGATAGCTTGTCGGAATAGGTATACCGCCCAAGGTATAAATATACCAGTCCTTAACATCGCCATAAACAGTAATGAACTTTGTTGTTTCTCCCTCCTGAATATTTATCTCAGGATCCTTGAAGGATTTCGGATAATTTTCATTTACCACATAAAGCGTAGGCTGAATTGGAATTGTATCAAAGTTTACATCATTTCCCGAATAATATTCATTGATAGTTCCGCCCTTTATTTCAATACTCTTTACGCCGTATACATCATTACCGTCTTTATCAGTCTGTCCCTCAAGCTTTTCAGCCTTCTTCAGATTGAATATAGCGCTGTCACTTTCTGTTCCGTCGCCGCTTACCGCACGCAAATCAATATAATATTCATTATCGTTTGATAAATCCTTAAGAACATACTTTGTCAGTGTTGCAGGGATTTCAATTTCCTTTGTATCTGAAAAATCCTTATCAGTACTATATCTTAAGATATAATGATCTGTTTTTGTATCGTAATCGTTAAATCCAATCGTTGTCAGACGGTGATCCTTACCGTCCTTGCCGTATCCCGGTTTCGGGAACAGCTCCTGTTTGTAGGTTTTCTTTGTTGAACCCGGCTCAAACTGGATTGTAATCTGCTTGTCAAAAGGAATATACTTTATAACTCTTGGAGTATCAGGTTTTCCTGTTGACTGACTCTTTGTTGTAAAATTATAAGTTTCACTGCTTATACATTCAACACCTTTATCAGAATACGTCTTAATCTTATAGGAATATGTTGTATCCGGTTTTAAATCTGAAATAATTGCCGAAAAATATGTTTCAAAATCATTTGGATCTGAATACTTGCTGCTCGCATAATCATATTCCTTGTTCAGTGAAATCTCCTTTGCTGTATCCATATCAAAGACTTCGCCCTCATTATAGTACAGCTTAGCTTTTGCACGTCTTACTGTGTTAAACAGAATCTCATGGTTCTTATGTGTATCATATTTTGAAGAACCGTCACGAACATTTTCTGCCTGGATAGGATCATTTTCTTCGCTGTCCTCGCTCTCCATGTCACCTGCGCAATAATCATTTATATAGTATTCAAGGTTTGTATAACCTCTGCCCTCAAAGTCAAGACGGCTTATATCCTTAGTTGAAGAATAATCAGGATGCTTATCCCAACCCATAAGCTTAATGAACTCATCAGGAATACCATCGCCGTTTGAGTCAAACTTACCGTCACGATAAACCGTCGGAAGCTGCGGCCAGTCATCTGCTGTCCATTCGGTATCAACCAATTCTGTTCCGAGATTACCATCGCCTACAGATGAATTGCCGTGGTTATAGTTACCCGCGCCATCGCCCCAGTCTGCAAACTTCAGCACGATACCATTAGGATAATGCATACCGTCTGTACTTTCGCTTTCTGAAACATATGGATTTGGCTTTTCAAGCTTATTATTGTTTATATCATATAATTCAAACGCATCATAGATGTCATCTTCATCCTCATACGGACGCAGCTCAAGACGATATTTATTCTTTCCTTTTTTGTCTATTGCATAAAGTGTATCCAGCGGATTTTCACATGATACAAATTTATACTGTTCCTTAACATCCATGCTTGACGAATCTGTAACTGTATTTCCGTCAATATCATATACAGTCATTCCGTTTTTATCAGTATAAACAGTATGCACTGAAACCGGTAATCCATATGCAGTTTCACCTTCATAGTCCATATCAAGCTTTATGCCGTAGCTCTGTGAAGCTTTGCTGTAATCAGAAAGAATCTGTAATCTTGTTCTTCCCTCTGCAAGATAGCGATTATCTAAAATTCCTCTTACCGGAGCCTTTGCACCTGCATTTTCAAGTACATACTTAACAGCCTCCTTAGTTGAATATGTCTTCATAGAAGGCACTGCGAAAGGATAATTTACAAGAGTATTACCCTTCTTTGAAACCATGCTTTCATCATACTCATCAAGACTTACATCATTTGGCAGTATCATGTCAAACCATTGTGATGACATATTTGAATAGCCGGTAGCTGAAAATGCGTATAATTCCTTTTTAATCTGCTCCTTTTCTTCCTCCGAAACATCTCCTGTCCACAGTGCACCGTCAACAACCACATCTCTGTCATTTAGCGGACGAGCATATTTTGTATTATCGTAGTTATTTACCGAATATGTAAACAAACCGCCGGAATACGTTCTTCCCTGGAAATACTTGTATGAGCCACCTTCAGTAGTATTACTTGCAGAACCGGCAGGAGCTGTATTTCCCTTAAGTACCATATTGTTTACAATATTATATTTCGGATTGGCACCCATCCACTCATAGTTACATATATCAAATGTATACTTTGAATTGAATACCACGTTGTTTCTTATATCAATAAATTCATTATCACAGATACGAGGCGCTCTCTGTCCGCAGTCTGCAATATAGTTTCCATAGAATGTACCGTACTTTGCACCGAAAATACCGGCATAGTTATGCTGTCCCTTTTCATGAGGAGTGTTCCAGTACAGACCTTTTGAAACCATACAGTTTGACATTGTCATTTCCTGACCGTATATGCGGAAGCCCATGTCTACACCCCAACACATCGAAAGATGGTCAAGCACAACTCTCTTATTTGCGCCTGTAGCGCTTAACGGGTCAGACTGATATGTATCGCCCGCTTTTCTTACGTTACCTATTCTTATGCTTATATGACGGATAATTACATCATGTACACTTGAAAGAGTCATTCCGTAACCCTTCAGCTGAATACCGTCACCGGGTGCGGTCTGACCTGCGATTGTTACATTAGAATCATCCTCACCGCTCAGTCTCAACGCACGTCCCAGAGGAGTAAGGTCAATAGTACCGCCCACATCAAAAACGATAGTTCTTGCGCCCTTCTTTTTTTCAAGAGCTTCATATAAAGTACCCGGACCTGTTGCGCCAAGTGAAGTTACATGAACAATATATCCGCCTGCACCGCCGCGTGTCTGAGTACCGTAGCCCTGTGCGCCCGGGAATGCTTTTACTGATGCATTGCTTCTTATAAGGATAGGAAATACCTTTGTTTCAGTTTTGCCTCCGGCTGTTATAACAGCTGTCAGCGTCAGTTCCTTCGGTGTACTTCCTGTCGGTGCCTGCAAAAGACTTCCTGTATTGCTCATCCAATTTAAGTCGCTTGAAGTCCATACAATTGTCGCAATCTTAGAATCATTTAACGTAATTTCAGTAGGAAGATTGATGCTTGAGCTTACAACCTTTTCTGTATCCTCACTAAAGCTCAATGCAAGCAGCCTGCCTAATGCATATGAAATTTTTTCATCGTCAGTTATAGGTATCTCATTTTTCAAAACCTTAACTGTAAACTTCTTTTCAACAGTTGCGCTGCCCACTGTAATTTTAGCGGTAAGTGTAACATCTCTGTCGTTCATGTTATATGCAGGTCTTGTTACTTTGGCATTTGCTCCGTCAACAGCAATCGCCTCATTATCAGAAGTCCATGCAACAGTGCCTTCTATGCCGCTGTCGTTTGAAACTGTAAGAGGAAGTGTAAAATCCCCGCTCACCTCATTTGCAATTTCAAGTGCAGCTTTAAGACGTTCTGCTTTCTGTTCATCAGTAAGTTCTCCGCTTTGCTCAACTACAACATCAAAATCATGTGTAACCTGCGACGGAACACTGATACCTTCTATTTCATGGCCCTTTACACCTGTATATGTAAGCTGCGCTGTCAGCTTGACAGTTTTTTGCTCATCCGTATGTGTTACAGCCGCTGTGCCGTCAGCCATGTTTTCAACATCTATTATCGAGTTATCATTCGACGTCCATTTAACAGTTGCTCCCTTATAATGTTCCGGAAGCACGATAGAATCTTTTCCGTTTATAACAGTCGTGCTGATGCCCGCATCTGACTTGAATATACTGTCAAGATAATTAAGCTCCTGATTAATGTCTATTACTGCAATATCATCAATATATGTGGTTGTTCCTGATGATGCAGCGTCAAAATTCATACGGAATATCGTAGGCTGTTTACCGGCATCTTTGGGAACACACGAAAAATCATCAACTTTTTCTCCGTCAAGATAATATTCAGTTAAAGCGATTTTATTATCATCATTCACCTGACTGACCATAGCAATATTATGCCATTCCGTTCCATATGAGCTGCCTGAAATATCAGCATCTTTAGGATTGGCTGTTGTGCCGTCACATTTGCCGAATCCAAGCTTGCCCATGCTCATTCTGAAGCTTCCGGCTATAGTTTCGGCTGAATTTTTATTTGCAATTGCGTATGTAATTTGCTCCTTTGAGGAATCAGCTTTTGCCGAAGCAACAGAAAAAGAGGTAACAACCGTATGTCCTGCGGATTCACCCCATGTCCATTTACTGCCTATTCTAAGTTTTTCCTTTGTTATATCTCCCGTGACGCCGTCCTTTTTGGAAATTCTCAATACCTTTCCGTCTTTTCCGTTTGCATCGTCACCGCTTACAACCTGAACAGAAAAATTTTCAGGTCCTGTTACCGCTATATTGGAATAATCACCCGTTTCTTCTGCTTCAAAATCGTTGTACATCATTCTGCCGCTTGGTACAGCTTCATCGCCAAACAGCCGTACTTGATTATCCATCGAAAACAGCGGACTTTTCTCTTCGTTTTCCTCTGCCATTACACTTGGTACAGCTGATAAAAGCATAGCCGCTGAAATAAACGATGAAAGTACACGAATAATTTTTATATTCATATATTTTACCTCCGATTCTAAAAATCACTTCTGTGCTTTTAAAATAGCCTTCTATTCTAAGTATTTATTAATATGAATGAATATAATTTTAAAAACACCGAGCCGAGTATTATATTAATCCCCGGCTCATATGTGTTACTTTTCAGTTTTAATTATTGAACTTCTGCCTTTGTTCTTTCGTAAACTGTTGTTTGAAGCTCGATAAATTCATCCAAACCGATTTTCTTCAAATCGTCTATATATGCCTGCCAGTCTGCATCATTATTAGGATCGCTTTCACCCATAAGGAATCTTGCCATATACTCGTCACGCTTTGAATTTAGCGCTGTTTCAAGGTCAGTATACTTCTTTTCTTCATCTTCAGTATATCTCATCGGGAACTCGTCAAAATAATAGTAGTTATCATTTGACATATATGCATCATACAGCTGATCGATTTGATTACCGCGGATTTCCTGGAACATCTTCGGATGCTTAATAAATGTAAATGTCAAAGTGCCGTATTCACCACTAATCTTTTTACCCTTAGGATTATCCTTTTCATGATACCATCCTTCAGCAACCTCCGGCTGACCATCTACCATATTGTAGCTTTCACCCTCAACACCGTATGTAGTGTAGAGCTGACCTTCCTCACTTGCGCACCAGTCATAATACTTAAGAACAGCATCAAATCTTTCCGGATCCTCGCCAAGCTCTGCACTGAATGCAGGTCCCCAGTTTGAATATGTCGGGTCTTTCTTGTAAATTGTACCCTTATCAGGATATGCTGTTACCATGTTCTTTGCCCATGTCCATTCTGCGCCTGTATTACCGTTTACGTTTGTCTTATTGTTAAACTGGTCTGTATTATATACATAGTTGTATGTTATAAACGCATTGTTCTGAGCAAGACGTGTATAGAAATTGTCCTTTTCTATTGAAAGAATTTCCTTATCAAGCAAACCCTCTTTATACAGCTGATTTACAAACTTATACATTTCTCTTGCATTATCGGAAGCCATTGCATACGGAATAAATTCACCCGTCTTAGGATCTATGCATGACTGTGTCTGAAGAATAAGCTCAGGAATCCAGAATGCCTGGAAGAAGCCGGTAAGTGAGCTTTTCTTCTGACCATTTGACGAAACAATAATACTGTCAGGATATTTTTCTTTAACCTTTTTACATACTTCAATAAATTCGTCTGTTGTCTTTGGAAATTCAAGACCAAGCTCGTCAAATACGTCTTTTCTGTACAGCCAGCACATCTGAACCTTTTCCTGACGTACTGTAGGAAGATAGTACAAATTGCCGTCTGAGTTAGAAGCAAGCGAAACAACCTTATCAAGGTCATCACCCCATAGAGCACACCAGTTAGGAAGCTTTGTATAGTCGATAGGAGCAAGATAACCCTCAGAACCCCACGACTTATAGTTCATTTCCTTACCGCCTATAGTAATATCAGGCGAATCGCCGGTTGCAAAGTATGTGTTTGTTTTTGTTTCCCAGTCTGTTCTTGGAATTCTGTCATAAATGAACTTTATTCCAAACTTATCTTTTATAAAATTATTAAATACTGTATCTTCATTCTGAGGATATTCGTTGTCATCCTGAGTATACATATTAAATGTGTATGTGTATAATGTGTTACCGTTTTCATCAACAGTTGTGGTTTTCTCTTTACCGCACGATGCCAACATAGGCACTGTCATAGTTGCTGCAAGGCATAATGCAATCGCTTTTTTCAAATTCATAATTTTTTCTCCTTTTCTAATAAATTAACCCTTTACAGAACCTACCATTACTCCCTTTACAAAATACTTCTGTATAAACGGATATACAGCAAGCATAGGAAGTATTGACAAGAACAATGTTGCGTATTTTAAGCTTACCGAGTTTGTTGTCTGCGCTGTCATCATAGACGTATCGCCCATTGCCGCAAGCTCAGCAGCCATCTGATTCTGCATGATAATCTGTCTGATTATAAGCTGAAGAGGGAACTTTGTATCCGACTGTAAATACAGCATTGCGTTGAACCATGAGTTCCACATATATACACCGTAGAACAAACCTACAGTTGCCAATGCGGCCTTTGAAAGCGGCAGCATAATTTTCCAGAATATTGTAATTTCATTTGCGCCGTCAATAAATGCAGCTTCTTCCAAATCTACAGGAATGCCCTCAAAGAACGAACGCATAACTACAAGATTATATGTAGAAATTGCTGACGGCAAAATCAATGCCCACATACTGTTCATCAGACCTAAGCCCTTAACAACCAAGTAGTTAGGTATAATACCCGCATTGAAGAACATTGTGAATATTACAATCTTTGAGAAAAATCCCTTGAATGCAACTCTGTCCTTTGAACGTGACAGCGGATATGCCATCGTAGTTGTCATGAACAATGAAACAGCAGTGTATAATACTGTATATACTACCGAGTTGACAAATGATCTCGGAATTGTACCTGCTTCAAGAATAACCTTATATGCTTCAAGATTGAATTCAACCGGCAGGAAGATTACACGTCCGCTTTCGTATGCGGTTGTACTTGAAACTGATACCGAGAAAATATATATAATAGGATATAATGTAACAATCATCAGAAAAATCAGGGATACATAAATTATAATGTCCAAAATTTTTGATGATAATGAATTATCTTGTACCATTCTCTACTCTCCCTCCTTTTTACCACAAGCTTGTGTCTGTCATCTTCTTTGAAACCCAGTTTGCTATAAGAACAAGCAATACGTTGATTCCGGAATTGAACAAACCAATTGCAGCAGAATAGTCAAACTCACCCTTACCAATACCTAAATTATAGATATATGTACTTAAAATCTGTGATTTAGGATAAGTAACTTCTCTCTGAAGCAACAATGCCTTATCTGAACCCAATGACATAATTTTACCTACCTGCATAACAAGCAGTATAACAATTGTCGGCTTAATAAGCTGTACTGAAATATGCCACATTTTCTGAAGTCTTGAAGCGCCGTCGATTGTAGCGGCTTCATAAAGCTCCTGGTCAACTCCCGAAAGAGCCGCAATATATACGATAGCACTCCATCCAATTCCCTGCCATACGTCAGAAGCAATATATATTGTTCTGAAATATTCTGTCTTATCAAGGAATGAAATACCATTTTTTATAAGACCAAGCTTCAGCAAAATTTGGTTTATGATACCTTCATTCATATAGTTGCCTGCTTCTGCCGGCGTTCCCTGTGATGAAAGGAATAGTGTAAGCATACCCGCTATTGCCGCTACTGAAACGAAGTGAGGCAAATATGATACAGTCTGGACAACCTTTTTAAATTTTACTGAACGTAATTCATTAATAAACAACGCCAATATAATTGCCAGCGGGAATAACCATATAATATGTAATAAACTTAGCGCTATGGTATTCCAAATATACCTCCATACGTCAGGAGTATTTAAAAACCTGACAAAATGCCCAAATCCCATATAATCCGTCCACGGACTCTGTAAAACTCCGAGTCTGGAACTATAGTCCTTAAATGCTATCAGCAATCCGCCGATAGGTACATAATGGAAAACTATAAAATAGATTAATCCGGGAATCATAAGGAATAAAAGGAACTTTCCTTTTTTCGCCTTATGCAACTCCTTCTTAAACCAGCCCGATACCCCAACTTTAGGAGTCTCGGCTACATCACATTTTTCACATTTAACTGCCATAAAACTTCCTCCCTAAATATTTTCTATATATATTTTACAATAGACTTATCAAAAAATAAAGGTTTTTGTGCAAAGTAAGCAAAAATTCATTGCTTTTTATTCATTTTACTATTTTTTTGACGT
>JALEPO010000001.1 GCA_022768695.1 Clostridia bacterium | reverse complement strand
TTCATCACTGCCCTTTCTCGGCGGATCGAGAATAACAACATCTGGTCTTTCGCCCTGATTTATAAGCTTCGGCACAATATTTTCGGCGCTGTCCGCAAAAAATTCCGCATTATCAATTCCGTTATTTTCCGCATTTTTCTTTGCGTCATCAATCGCTCTTTCAACAATTTCAATTCCGATAACCTTTCCCGCCTGTTTTGCTGCGCAAAGAGAAATTGTGCCTATTCCGCAGTAAATATCCATCACGCTCATAGTTTTATCAATATTAGCAAGCTCCATAACCTTGCTGTACAGCTTTTCTGTCTGTATCGGATTTATCTGAAAAAAGCTCTGAGGCGAAATTTCAAATTTAATACCGCACAGAGTGTCCTCTATTCTGTCCAAACCCCATAACGTAACATTTTCTTCAGTTATCAAAAAATTGTTTCTTTTTGTGTTTATATTAAGAATTACACTCTTAATTCTGTCTGAAACACCTTTAAGCTTTTCGACAAGATTTTCACTTTGCGGAAGCTTCTTTGCATTTGCCGATATAACAACCATCATATCTCCTGTGGAAAATGATTTGCGCGTAAATACGCGTCGGATTACACCGCTGTGTGTTACCTCATCATAAGCGCTTACGTTATTTTCCGTCATATATTTAATAACGGCATTATTAATATCACGATTAAGCTCATCACCTATCATGCAGTCGTCAAGAGGAATTATATCATGACTTTTCATCGCATAAAAACCGCATACTGCTTTTCCTTTTACATATCCCACCGGAAAAATTGCTTTATTTCTGTAACGTACAGGATTATCCATTCCAATTATATCTGTAATGCGAAAAGCTCCAAATCCGCCTATTCTTTTCATTGCATTCTCAATGATATTCTTTTTTTCTCTAAGCTCAGCCGCATAGCTGATATGTTGAAGCTGACATCCGCCGCAATTTTCGTATATCTGACATATCGGATTAACTCTGTCACGCGACGGAGTTATGAGCCTTGTGATTTTCCCATAAGCAAACCTCGGTTTTACTTTAGTAATAACAACCTCTGACACATCACCCGCAGCAGCGCCGGGCACAAAAATGGTAAACCCGTCCACATGAGCTATTCCGTTTCCGTCAGAAGAAATTGCTTCTATGTCAATAATATATTTTTTGTCCTTCTCAACCATAATTGCTCTCCTTTTTATATTATACTAAATTATATAATATACTGACTGAATTTGCAAGGCAAAACTATTGACATTCTACTCATATTTGATGTATACTAATATAGTAAATATAGGTAAAGGAGGCACTTTTATGCCAGATATATATAATATTTTAGACTCCTTTCCGGAGCTTGTTTATATTGCCGACATAGACACTTACGATATATTATATATTAACACTGCAGGGAAGAAGCTTTTTTCCGAGTATAAAGGAAGAAAATGCTATGAAGTGCTGCATTGTTTTACAGCTCCGTGCGACAAATGTCCTGTCAAGTATATATCCGGTAAAAAATGCCATACATGGAAATATACAAATCCGCATACAGGAAAAACATATCTTTTCCGTAATAGTCTTATAGATTGGAACGGAAAAGACGCACATCTTTGTATAGCGTTTGATATTACTGAGGATGAAAATATACGCCATGAGCTTGAGGCACATCTGAATATGGAGAATTTCATTTTCCAATGTATCGCTGAAATGCACAGAAACCAGCCTTATGATGAAATGTTTAATAATCTGCTTGACATAATAGGCAAATTCCTTGAGGCGGACCGCGTATATATCTTCAATTACAACGGAGTAACTATAAGCAATATTTACGAATGGTGCAAAAAAGGAATATCGCCGGTAATTAATATAATGCAGAATGTGGATGCGCACATAATTGATAAGCGCATTCCGGAATATCAGCGCAGAAAATGCGTGGTGATTAAGGATATTGAAGAAATAAAGGATACCTCGCCGCGAGAATACGCAGAGCTTGCACGTCAGAACACAAAATCGCTTATTACAGCTCCGCTTTTTGATAAGGGAGAGCTTATAGGCTATATAGGCGCTGATAATCCGCCCAATGAAAAAATTGAATCGATTGAATTGTTTTTTACAACAATCAGTTATTTTATTTCTTCTGTTATTATTAAGGAAAACAATGAAAAACGTCTGCGTGAAATAGGATATATAGATACACTTACGAGTCTTTATAACAGAAATAAATTTATAGAGGATATAACTCTGATTTCCGGCACCTTACAGCTTGACTTCGGCGTTTTATATACAGACCTTAACGGTCTTAAAGAGATTAACGACAGGCATGGTCATGCCACGGGCGATAAAGCGCTTATAACGATTGCAAATGCCATAGTTAAAGCGTTTGACCGAAAAAACGCGTACCGTGTCGGCGGTGACGAATTTGTTGTATTATGTCCTAAATGCAAAGAAAATGTCTTTCTCGAAAATGTTACAAGGCTGAAAAATTACATAAGCGAAACTGAATATACCGCGTCAATAGGATATAAACATTCCTCAGAGCCTTGTTCGGCAAGCACAATTATACGCATTGCCGATGAAAAAATGTATCACGATAAACGACTTTTCTATAAACACAAAAAACAATCCGTCAGATACAGATACAAAAATAATATGCCGCCTATGTTTCCAACTCAGGAAACGTTAAAAAAACTTATCAGTGAAGAAAGATTTTTTTTGTTATTTCAGCCCAGATTTGACACTAAGACAAAGGAAATGTGCGGTTCGGAAGCATTGATACGGTATTATGACAATGCTAATGTTATTCTCTCACCTATGAATTTCCTTCCGGAGATGGAGGATAACGATATTGTTCATGTGATTGATTTCTATGTTTTTCGTCATGCGTGCAAATATATATCACAATGGATAAAAAACGGCAAAAATCCAAAACCGGTATCTATAAATATATCGCATAAAACATTGCTAAAGCCTGATTTTGTTGAGAATATTATGAATATATGGTATGACTATCATATACCAAAAGAGCTTATTGAAATAGAGGTATCAGAAGACAAAGAATACGGCGGTGTAAATGATATACTTGACACTCTTTCAGAACTGAAAATGAATGGATTTAAAATTGCTGTTGATAATTTCGGTTATAGATATGCGGATTTATATCTGTTTGCCGACTTAAAATTTGATATATTGAAGCTTGATAAGGATCTTGTACACAAAATAGCAACTGACGAAAAAACACGCAAGCTGTCCGCATCGCTGGCGCATATATGCAAGAACGAAAACATTCGTCTGGTTGCCGAGGGTGTGGAAAACGAAAGTGGACTTCGTATTTTGCAGGATATAGGCTGCGACGAGGTACAGGGCTATCTTTTTGATAAGCCTATAACATGGAAACAGCTTGAACAAAAATACCTTAAATAACCTTATATAGAAAATTTTAAATTTTTAAAAAAACTATTGACACAGTGTGAAAATGTGATATAATTAAATTATAAATCAGTAATGATTACTATTATTGATTTGGAGGGTGAGTAAAATGAAGTATTCAAAACAGCGTGAAGCGCTTTTGACGCTGCTGCGGAGTACGCACTCACATCCGTCTGCCGACTGGCTGTATGAAAATTTACGGAAGGAATTCCCTAATATAAGTCTTGGTACTGTATACAGGAATCTTGCCGTGCTTGCGGATAGCGGTGAAATTGTGAAAATCCAGACTTCTTCAAATAAGGAGCATTTTGATGGGTTTACCAATAAGCATCACCATTTTGTATGCCGCGGGTGTGACAAAATTTTTGATGTCAGTATAGACGGTATTGAAAAGGCTGAAAAGCAGGCAGCGGAAAAACTTGATGCAGACGTAGAAGGCTCATCACTTGTCTTTTACGGAATCTGCAAGGAATGTAGTCAAAACAATTAAAAAATTAATTTATTTAAGGAGGAAAAAATTATGGCAAAGTATGTATGTCCGGTATGCGGTTATGTTCACGAGGGTGATAATCCACCAGAGAAATGTCCACAGTGCGGTGTTCCGGGTTCAAAGTTCACAGTAATGCAGGAGGGTTCTCTTAACTTTGTATGCGAGCACGTTATCGGTGTAGGCGCAAAGGGTAAGGTTGAGGATGACGTTTATGAAGGTCTTAAGTGCAACTTCGAGGGTGAATGCACAGAGGTTGGTATGTATATCGCAATGAGCAGACAGGCAATCCGTGAGGGTTATCCGGAAATCGGCGAGTTCTATATGAGAGCCGCTCTTGAGGAAGCAGAGCACGCAGCTAAGTTTGCTGAATTATTAGGTGAGGTTGTTTCAACATCAACAAAGAAGAACCTTGAAATGAGAGCTGAGGCTGAATGCGGCGCTACAGCAGGTAAGCTTGAGCTTGCTAAGAGAGCTAAGGAACTTAACTACGACGCTATCCATGACACCGTTCACGAAATGGCTAAGGACGAAGCAAGACATGGCAAGGGCTTTGAAGGTCTTTTGAAGAGATATTTTGGTTAAGGAGAAACTGCACTATGAAAAAGTATGA
>JALEPO010000184.1 GCA_022768695.1 Clostridia bacterium | reverse complement strand
TAATTTTTTATATTGACATCTTTCACTTAACTTATTGGATTATTGAAAATAACCATCCACGCAAAAAGGCAGTCCATTCAGACTGCCGCAGTTGCTCAGCGTTATCCAGTTATTTCCGCACCATTTATAAACGTCACTCGTACATCGGATTTTCCATAAACCATAATTTTATCAACCAATGTAACAATCAGCTTTTCATCAAATTCTGTCACTTCACACTCTAAACTGTCAAGCATTTTGAAGAATTCTTCAGTCTGTTTTTTTCTGATTGTACGTTTAGTGATTTCACCTGCTATTTCATCAATTTTCTTTCTTAACGCTAAATACTTTTTCTCAAGCTTGGAATACTCACTGTTAAATTCATTTTGATTTAATGCAAGACGTGCATTTCGTTCTATCATCTTATCCATTTCATCTGCAATTTTATCCGCTCTACTTTTAAGCTCCATGAGTTCTTCCTGAAGCTTTGCTGTATCAAGCGATGGTTTCATTCTCTCAAATTCAGCCTTCATTTTTTCTCTTTGAGGAATCAGTTCATTTATAGCTTTTATAACCCTTTCCTGAAGTTCTTGTTCACTGAAATGCGGTGTGGTACATTTTTTATTATTTTCAAACTTTTTATTGCATTGCCATATAACCCTGCGGTATTTATTATTTGAATGCCATACCTTTGAACCGAAATTTCTGCCGCAATCTCCACAAATCACCCTGCCCGAAAACACGCTTGAATTACCCTTACCGCTTTTTCTGTTTTTTCTACTCTCTATCAAATACTGTACCGCATCAAATGTTTCAGGCTCTATAATTGCCTCATGATTTCCTTCAATATAATACTGCTGTACTTCACCATTATTCTTTTTTACCTTCTTACTTAAAAAATCTACCGTATATGACTTTTGCAAAAGTGCATCGCCCTTATACTTTTCATTTGTGAGTATGCTTTTAATAATGGTATCACGCCATTTTGTCTTTCCCGTAACCGTTGGAATACCTTCCTCGGTAAGCCGTCTTGCAATAGAGCAAAAAGTGTATCCCTGCAGATACATTGTATAAATCCGTCTGACAAGTTCGGCTTGTTCTTCGTTAATTACGAGCTTGCCATTCTCGCCTTTGTCATATCCGAGAAACCTTGAATATGCGAATGTCACGTCGCCGTCTGCGAATCGTTTGCGCTGTCCCCATGTGGTGTTCTCGGAAATGTTACGAGCTTCTTCCTGTGCCATTCCTGACATAAAAGTGAGTAGTAAATCTCCCTTACTGTCAAAGGTGTACACATTTTCTTTCTCAAAATAACATTCAACATTGTTATCTCTGAGTTTCTGTATTGTCGAAAGCGAATCAACCGTATTTCTTGCAAATCGACTAACAGACTTTGTAACAATAAGGTCTATCTTACCGTCCAGAGCATCCTTTATCATTTCATTAAATCCGTCACGTTTTTTCGTACTTGTGCCTGTAATACCTTCATCGGTATAAACCTTGACAAACTCCCAACCCTCGTGATTCTTTATGTATTTAGTATAATAATCTATCTGTGCTTCATAGCTTGTGAGCTGTTCTAACATATCTGTTGAAACTCTCGCATACGCTGCTACCTTGCGTAGTCTTGGCTTATCGATTGACGCCATAGTGTATCGGTCAATCGTTGGCGGTATTATTCGTACTGCTTTTGACATTTTTTCTTATCCTCCTTTTGGAATCCCACGGCACTGTTTTTTCCGAGCCGTCTTTAAAGTATATTGTAAGTTCTTCATTAGAATGAACCACTAAACGTTTCACACGCTCTGTAAAAGCTGTTTCATCAAAATCAGGAAGTTTGAGAGCTTCCGTCAAAACCCTTTTTAATTCTTCCTCTCTCATCCAGCATATTCCGCATACCTTTTTCCCTTTGGCACAGCTCCAGCTATAACTACCGACAGATTTTACACTCCGCCTTCTGAAATTTTCACCACACACACCGCATTGTATTTTTGAAGTAAAGCAGTTCAGTCTGCCGTTATCAATAGGATGTGCTTTTGCATAGTCACTTTTCCTCTGTCTCTCTTCATCAGTCCATCGGTCTTTGTTTCCTGCCAATTCCCAATTAACCATAGTAGTGTTGCCATCATTAAATCGAAATTCAAAAGTATTGTTATTTACAATCATTGCTGAAATCATATCATAATCCCCACCGCAAATCTCTGTAAATTTTGATTTTATAATTTCATCAGGTACATTTCTTCCACTACATTCACTACCGTGACCGTGTGTTCTTTTCCTACACATCCAAATACCTCTGCCGTTTTTTATATAATTACTTCCACAGCATCCGCACTTAATTTTACCCGTCAACGATGAGGTGTTTATGTACTTATTCCAAACAGCACCAAGCTCCATCCGCCTTTGTCTTTCAGACTGAACTTCCTCAAAGATTGCTGTTTCAATTATAGGCTCGTGATGTTCATCGACCACATAAAACGGAAGTTCCCCTTTATTCACTCGATTCTTTTTAGTAACAGGATTTGTCGAATAGGTCTTTTGCATAACCAATTTCCCTATATAAATTTCATTCTCTAAAATACGGCATATACGATGATAATTCAAATCAAGCTCAGGGTGTTCTTCAGCCAATGCTCTCGTAAGCTCTGCTACACTGCTCCCTGTGAGGAAGTCAGTATATATTCGCTGTACAATCTCTGCTTCAGGTTCATTTATGACCATTTTATCGTCTTGCCAATCATAACCTAACACCTTACACTGCCTGTGCGGAATTCCCTGCCCAAACTTACGCCGAAATGCCCATTTGATATTATTGCTCATCGAGTTAATTTCTTCTTGTGCAAAAGATGCAAGTACTGTGAGCAGAAATTCTCCTTCGGTACTCAATGTGTTAAGACGTTCCTTCTCGAAAAACACCGCAACGCCTATCTCCTTTAAATGCCTGACGGTATTCAAAAGGTCTACCGTATTTCTTGCAAATCGTGAAATTGACTTGACTAATATAAGGTCAACATTTCCTTCATCACACTCGGCCATAAGTTCATTGAAGCCGTTTCTACCTGTTGTTTGAGTACCGCCGATAAAACTGTCAATATATACTCCGGCATACTCCCATTCAGGATTTGACTGTATATGTCCGCTGTAATAGCTCACCTGTGCCGCAAGCGAATGTGAACTTCTCTCACTTTCCTTTGACACTCGTGCGTAAGCAGCCACTCTGAGTTTTTTCGGTTTAGTTTTATGCTGTTTCAGCTTTATAACCCTACGCATTTTGCTCCTCCTTTATCCGATTGTTACCTATATATATTACTCAAAAACAGCTTTATATCAAGGGATGTTGCGACTATATATCACACAAACATATTCGCCATAAACTTTGACAAATTGTATCAATTATGCCACTTATCCATCGCATTTTATCCCTTTAAAACGGGCGTTTATATAACATTCGTGAGAGCAATATTTTCTGTTCTTATTCCCATAAGAAATAAAGTTCCTGCCGCATGAATTGCACCGCAGTTCATAATTTGCTTTTCGGTTGACGGCTTCAGGATGAGAATTCCACCATGCTGTTTTGCATTCAAGACAGCAAAATTTGCGTTTTTTCACTTTCTTATGTTGAACTATATGCTTACCGCAATTAAGGCATATATCTTCCATAGCTATCGTTTTATCAAGTGGTTTTATATTATTTCGTCTGCAATAGCTTTTTACCGTGTTTATTGAAATATCAAGCATCTCGGATATTTTGCCATAGGACATACCTGACTGACGCATCCGCAAAATCTCTGCCTCATGTTTTTCCTTCATAAAAACATCTCCTCCCTACGGCGTTTGTTTGCTCTGCAAACACGCCTACAATTTGCAAGCAAATTGCTCACCTTTCACTATACGGAGATTTGCCGGGTGTTTTAATCACCCAAAACAAAAAACTTTTTAACTTTTTTATAATATACGTCATTGAAAAACAATGACGTATATTTCAAAATTGCCACACTATTCCTCCGCCCGCAGGCGGATTCTAATCAAAGCCTTTTTATTTCTATGCAGAAAAACATCGAAATTTGACTTGTCCTAAACAAAAAAGACAGCTACATCCGTAGCCGCCTCTGCATATACCGTATTTGTTTTTCATCCCAATAGTTCAGCTCTCTTGAAAGCAAAAAAAGAGCCTCTCATGTGAGAAGCTCTTATGTACTATTTACCCCTGCGATATACAAAGCAGGTTCCGTTGAACACGTACCCATACTTTGTAAATCTACGTTGGCCATCACGAACTAACAGCCTAAATGCAGGATTTCTATATTTGTTTTTGCCGTTCTTTTCACAGTATTCTGCTACTGCCTTTAAAGTTTCATCAAGCTCATGTACCTGGTCTTTTATATCAGCCATAATTACTCCTTCACAAGATTTACTTCAATTATAGCCATAATCTCATTCAGGCGGTTTTCGCCGATACCTTTTATTTCGCCGATTTCCTTACGAACTTTATCCATATCAAACGAAACAATACCATTCTCTGCCGTATTCCCAGCAGCATCATCGTAAATATCCGATATAAACTTCTGCATTTGATTTCGGTCAAAGCTCTTGATTCTCTTGTAAGTTGCACGGTCAAGTGTGATTTTATCGTTCATTTTTCTTCCTCGCTAATTATCTTGATATGTCTATTATATCATGTCAGCTTTGAAAAATCAATACGCTTCGGAGTATCAGCGGAAGTATGATTATTCGCTTTTGCCGTCCCATCTATTATTGTATACGTTATTTTGTGTATGTTTTATTTACTATTGTTTATTGAAAAAAATAAATAAAACATATATAATAAAATCAATTAGCTGACATGGTATTTTATAGTCAGAAGGAGGCATAAAATGAAAGAATATGGATTTGGCGTTGACCTTGGCGGTACAACCTGCAAAATAGGTCTTTTTAAAACAAACGGTGAATTATTGGATAAATGGGAAATCAAAACAAACACAGAAAACAACGGTGCATTTATATTAGATGATATAGCAAATGCGATTGAGGCAAAAATATCGACATCACAAATTGACAAGGCTGATATTGAGGGAATTGGTATCGGCGTTCCAGGTCCTGTCACAGCAGACGGAACAGTGTATAAGTGTGTTAATTTAGGTTGGGGAGTGTTTAACGTAGCAAAGGAACTGAGCGATAAAACAGGACTCAAGGTCAAAGCAGGAAACGATGCCAATATCGCCGCGCTTGGAGAAATGTGGCAGGGTGCAGCAAAGGGATATTCGAATATTGTTATGGCTACTATCGGCACGGGCATAGGCGGCGGTATCATTGTAAATGGTCAGATTATCTCAGGCAGCAAAGGTGGTGCAGGCGAAATAGGTCACATCTGTGTCAATAAAGATGAAACAGAGAAATGTAGTTGCGGCAAAACAGGATGTTTAGAGCAGTACGCATCCGCAACAGGTATTGTCCGCATGGCAAAGGAAAAATTGCATAGGTATGACATAACCGCAAAGGATATTTTTGATGAGGCAAAAGCAGGAGATGCATCCGCCAATGAACTAATCAATCAGCTTGGTGAATTTTTAGGCACTGCACTTGCCTCCGTTGCAAATGTGACAAACCCACAGATTTTCGTAATCGGTGGGGGTGTATCAAAGGCAGGGAAAATCCTGATTGACGCTACCGAGCATCACTTCAGAAAACAAGCTTTTCACATATGCAGTGATGCAAGATTTGTATTAGCAAAGCTCGGAAATGACGCAGGAATTTACGGCAGTGTGCAGCTTATTTTAGAATAGCATATAAGCAAAAATCTCTCCGAAAGACTCGGAGAGATTTTTTATCGAATAGAATTTCTTTTTTTGTATTCAGACGGTGAACAGCCCACATGCTTACTGAACAATCTACTGAAATACAAAGGATTGTCATAACCTATCGCATCAGCAATTTCGGTTATATTTTTATCCGTCTTTTCCAGATAATTTTTAGCCGCCGATATTCTGAGCGAAAGAATGTATTGCATAGGTGTAACCTTCATAATATCTTTGAAACAATGAATAAACCAATTTTTACTCATCAGATGTTCTTCAGCATACTGCTCAATAATTATATTTTTATTATAATTCTCATTAAAATAATGTGCCGCTCTCTCTATTTCATTCATAACATCACTTCCTGATTGTTGTTCTTCTTTAATGTAGCGGTTTATCACTAATAAAACATGCCTTAACAATATTCTGAGCAATTCCTCATGATTCACTCTCCGAAGTTGTAGTTCTTGTATCATCTGATTATACAACCATTGATAATCAGGCGAAGTGCCGGTGAAAAACACATTCTTATCATTAGGAAACTCATAATGTGCAAGATACTCTTCGACCTGAGAACCTGTAAAATGCACCCAATACACTTCCGTCTTATCAGCTGCATAATAATAATACACTTGCGGTTCTCCTGGTCTGTATAAAATCATATTCCCTTTTGTTACTATGGTTTCCTCATCATTAAAATAGAAATGACCTTTGCCTGCTGCAATATATAATAGTTGATAATCATTCCTCCCTTCAGGATGTTCTGTAGCTATTATCGGTCCTGTGTGTACACGGTAGTAGCCACAATTATTAATCTGCAAAGGTACAGACAAATTCTCCAGATTGGGATTTTCGTTTACTGAATAGGCAACATTTACATACATATAAAAGCCTCCTTTCAACCAATTTATTTGCTTTTAATTATATTATACACTAATCTTCTCTATTTTTCAATATATCGAAAGTGATTTTGTGCATATTTTGTTGTATTTAATTTATTGTAAAACAAGAACAAACTCGCTATAATTTAATTAAGAAAATTAGTTAACGTTCACTAATAAAAAAATTTTAAAAAAAGGAGCGATATTATGGAAAAGAAATATTTAAAATGGTATCACAAAATAGGTTATGGTTCAGGTGACATTGCAGGTAACGTTGTATATGCACTTCTTACAGCTTTTGTAATGTTCTATCTGACTGACACGGTTGGTTTGAGCATGGGTATCATAGGAACATTGATTGCACTTTCCAAAGTTTTTGATGGTGTTACAGACTTCTTCTTCGGACGTATGATAGATAAAACCCACACAAAGATGGGTAAGGCCCGTCCTTGGATGCTATGGCCGTACATTGGCTGTGCGATTGCTCTTGTAGCCTGCTTTGCAATCCCTACAAGCTGGGGACAGACAGCACAGTATGCTTTCTTCTTCATTGCATACACACTACTCAATGCAGTATTCTTTACAGCAAACAACATTGCTTATGCTTCTCTTACAGCCCTTATAACAAAGAATACAAACGAAAGAGTGCAGCTTGGTTCAATCCGTTTCATCTTCGCATTCGGAACAAGTATGTTGATTCAGTACATAACTATTGATGCTGTAAACTGGTTCGGAGGCGGAGCTGAAGGTTGGAGAATTGTTGCAATAATTTATGCTATCGTTGGTCTTATTGTAAACACAATTTCTGTATTCTCTGTTAAAGAACTTCCTGAAGCTGACAAAGAAATGGAAAAAGAAAGAAAAGAAGAACACACTCTTACATTCTTTGACTCATTCAAGCTACTTCTGAAGAACAAGTATTATGTCATCATCTGCATTACATACATTATTACACAGCTATATGCATCAGTAATCGGTATGGGTATCTATTACATGAAGTACATACTTGGAAACGAAGGCTTATTCAGTGACTTCGCGTTAGCAATCAACATTCCTATGGTTGCAATGCTTCTTATCCTTCCTGTTATCATTCAGAAAATGGGCGGTATGTATAAGCTTAATGTCATAGGATATATTGTTGCAACTGTTGGCAGACTGGGTGTAATGGTTGCAGGCTATATGGGCAATATTCCGCTTATGCTTGCTTTCACAGCAATAGCTACACTTGGTATCGCTCCACTTCAGGGCGACCTTAATGCACTTATTGCATCTTGCTCAGAACATACAACAATGAAAACAGGTCACCGTCTTGACGGTATGATGTATTCTTGTTCATCACTTGGTATTAAAATCGGTGGTGCTCTTGGTACAGCAATCTGCGGCTGGCTTCTTGACGCTGCAGGCTACATTGAAAATGCTGCTGTTCAGACACCGGCAACTATCGGCATGCTTCAGTTCCTATATTTGTGGGCACCGGCAATTCTTTGTCTGATAGTAACATTCCTTCTTTCACGCTTGAAGGTTGAAAAGGCAAATAAACTTCTTATGGAAGAGAAAAACATCTAAGGAGTGATTGAAATGAAAGAATATGAGAGATTTGACAGAATCGGTACAACGCCGCACAGAAGTTACTATATACCTTTCGCTCCGGAAGATGAGGTTAGAACCAAGCACAGCATATTAGACCGTACATCAAGCTCAAGATTTACTTCTCTTGACGGCGTATGGCAGATTAAACAGCTTGACCACGTTGAGGATTTTAATGTAAATGAAAAGGTTAATGAGAGTATTCCGGTTCCTTCATGTGTTCAGATGCATGGCTTTGATCAGATCCAGTATCTGAACACCAGATACCCTTTCCCGGTAATGCTTCCGCACCTTCCTTACGAGAACCCTTGTTGGCACTATCGCCGTACATTTAACTTAAAGAAAAAAAGCGGCGAAAGATACTATATCAATTTCGAAGGTGTAGACAGTGCGTTTTACATATACATTAACGGTGAGTTCAAGGGCTATTCTCAGATATCACATTCAACAAGTGAATTTGATATTACCGACCTTGCGGTAAACGGCGAAAATACAATTGATGTACTTGTTCTGAAATGGTGTATATCCACATATCTTGAGTGCCAGGATAAATTCCGTTTCTCGGGAATATTTAGAAATGTGTATATGCTCACCCGTCCGAAAGATCATATTACCGATTATAAAATTGAAACAAGAATATCAGACACAGATGGTATTTTTAAACTCATTAATGAAAGCAACGTTGATATAACAATAACTCTTGATGGACAGACAACAATTGCTCCTGCAAAAAAAGAAGCGGAAATTGCTATTTCAAATGTGCAGTTATGGACTGCTGAAGAGCCGAATCTTTATACTGCCGAACTTCATGCCAACAACGAAAAAATCATTGAAAGTGTTGGTTTCAGAGAAGTTTCAATTGACGGTAAGGTTTTCAAAATCAACGGCGAGCCTGTAAAACTCAAGGGTGTTAACCGCCACGATTTCCATTGCGAAACTGCGGCTACAGTAAGTCTTGAGGATCTTGCAAAAGATATCCATCTTATGAAGGAGCTAAATGTTAACGCCGTGAGAACATCTCACTATCCGAACAGCCCTGAATTTTATATGCTTTGTGATACCTTCGGTATTTATGTTATGGATGAAGCTGATTTGGAGATGCACGGTGCCTGCAGTCGTGACGGCCGTTATGAAATCGACCTCTGGAAGGAATATGCCGAAAATGAGTTCTTCACTCCGGGTATTACAGACAGACACACTGCACTTGTTGAACGTGACAAAAACCGTCCGAGTGTTATCATATGGTCCTTAGGTAATGAAAGC
Organism: Clostridia bacterium; assembly: GCA_022768695.1. GTDB lineage: Bacteria > Bacillota > Clostridia > UBA1381 > UBA1381 > JALEPO01. The sequence continues at coordinate 26,136 of JALEPO010000184.1, read as the reverse complement.
TCTTTCGGAAAAGCATTTTTCAGCGGTGCAAACTATATCAAACGGAGAGATAATACAAGACCTGTTCATTATGAGGGATTGCAGAATGCTGACCCTAAATATTATTATACTGAGCTTGTGGACATGGTCAGCATGATGTATCCGAGTTTTGAAAAAATCCGTGAAGATGTTCTTGAGAATGAAAAAGAAACACGTCCGTTTGTACTTTGCGAATACACACACGCTATGGGTAACAGCTGTGGCGATATCGCAGAGTATTGGGATATGATTTATAATAATGAACAGATGATGGGCGGCTTTGTCTGGGAATGGGCAGACCACGGTATTAAAACAGACCAGGGATTCCTTTACGGCGGCGACTTTAAAGAACCTGAACACGATGGTAATTTTTGCGCTGATGGACTTTTAACACCTGACAGAAAGCTTAAGTCTAATGCACTTGAGATGAAAGCTGTATACAGCGGAAAGACTCATTCGGAAGTTTGTAAAATTGATGCACCTGCAAGCACATATAAATTCTCATCAACAATCAATATTGAAGTAAATGAGCATACCGGCGAGATAACCTCTATTAAGGCAGACGGAAATGAAGTTCTTCGAACTCCAATACACTTCAATATAATCCGCTATACGGATAATGACCGTGATTTGGTTGCTCATTGGATTGATCGTTGTCATCTTGAGGCTTGCAAACCGCATATATTCTCCTGCGAAAAGACAGAAAACACTTATAAGTTCACAGGAGTACTTGCAGCGAACTGTTTGATGCCGGCCGTGGAATTCGAATTAAAATATGAAGTATTAGCAAACACACTTATAGCGACTATCTCATACAAAATTGCTGACTACATAGAAAGCCTGCCGCGTTTTGGTATTGAATTTGGCGTTGATAAATCACACGGAAATTTCTCGTATGTTGGATTTGGTCCTACAGAAAGCTATGTTGATAAGCATGTAGCCTGCGAATATGGATACTATGTAAGTTCTGCAGAAGAAAATTATGACAGAGAATATATCCGTCCTCAAGAATCCGGAAGTCATTACGCTTGTAAATATCTTGCGGTAAAAGATTTGTTTAAGGTAACGGCTGACTTGCCATTCTCTTGTTCAGTTAATCCTTTTACTACAGAACAGCTCAGAACCACTTTGCATTCATTCGAACTTGAAGAGAATGATTTCGTAAATGTCTGTATTGACCTTGCTATGCGTGGTGTTGGTTCAAAGTCCTGCGGACCTGATTTGCCGCCGGAATATGAAATTCCAAAAACATATTCAAACACATTTAAATTTGTATTTTAATTGACTTTCCTATAATTCTAACTGAACACGAATTGCAGTTATAACCAGGAGGGAAATTATGATGACCAGAGATTACGAACTCATAGACAGTATTGAAATGCTTGAAAAGGCAATTCAACGTATGGATATTGCAGAAAACGGTACTCCGTACATCTTAGATTGGTCACATGCTACACAAGGCAATGCCTCGGCAGATGTAGCAAGAACATATTTGTTGTTCTCACTTGCAGGTGATGTTTCAGGTGCAAACACATATCTTGACCTGTTTTGCAAAAAGAGTGACACTGCAAAACAATATGTTCAGAAGTGGATGCCGATTGTAGCAGCATCACAATCTGTAAAAGGCAATGAAAAAGAAAAGGAGCTCTTACTTTCTTGGGTAGACGTTGTCGACTACGAATAAGTTTTAGTTAACCCTCTCGAACCACACCGCACAAACTATTAAACATAAGTGCGGTGTGGTCTTATATCACCGCTTTTTATTAAATAACTAATTTTCACCCCTGCACACCCCTATCCTCCTAAAAAGTTAAATCATATAACCTTATAACTTTTTATCTCTACTGTGTGCAAAGCGAAATCAAACATTAAAACACAGCCCAATATCAACAAAACCGCCAAAACCACAAATTTTCCAAAGCCCCTACAAATAGCTTAACACTGCGGTTTCAGCGGTTATTTATTCACTCAAAATTGTATCAACCATACTTCTTCAAGGGATGATTACATAAAAAAACCAAATTCATTAGTAGCTGATTTTTCAAGACTTCCCGAAGCGATTGAGGCTGCTTTTGAAAACAAACAATTACAGCCTGTACTTGGCTGATTATATAGATTCCTTATGAAAAATGTCAGCAAAATACAGTACCCGGGTAAAAAAGCATTGTACCATATGTGGTAAAAATCCGCCGACAGACGGATTATACAAGTAAAAAGTCCCCTGATTTCCAAAAATCAGGGGACTTGTAAATTATTTGCAGTGTAAGCAATTCTATTAATTCAAAACAAATTTTTTATTGCTCTCAACAGCAGAATTTTTTATTGCAAATTAAAGGTTTTTGTTACATTTACACCTGATTGTGAGTGAAATTCCTGAACAACTACCTCTACCGGCGCATCATTCACAAGAAGAAATGCCTCCTGTACGGTTATTGTCTTTCCCGGCGCTATAATCTCGGCAGTTGATGCCGGTTCAAAGCCCTCGATATTAAAATCGCCTATTGCATTGCTTATTGATAAGCCGTCCTGATAAGCTTCGGATTTCATCAGTGCTGTAAAGCTCTGGTCAGAATTCGACTTATTTGTAAACTTATACGACACTATAACAAGACGCTTGCCTTCATAGTCAACTACCTTTGCGTCTTCAATAGAAACTGCACTTTCCTCAAGAGTAGCAGATGAATCTGCCTTGTCGCTCTCAGAATCCAAATCAACACCGTCTACCTTATCCATGTCAACATTTTTAGATGCACCGTCAGCATAATTGCCAGATACGTCTGTTTTTGTCTGCTCATTTTTTTCAGTCTGGGCAGTCTGTGTATTTTCAGTTGTGTCTTTCACCTGTCCACAGCCTGCTGCTGAAGCTGCAAGAGCAAAAGCTGCAATTATTATCAAGATTTTTTTCTTCATTAATGGTCATTCCTTTCTTTCTTAAAACTGCGAAGCTGCATATCCATAAAATCGGTAGTCAAAGCGCAGCTTACGCAATTATCTATTGTGGAAATTTGTACGAAATTATACTATCATAACAATAAATAAAAATCAAGTTTTTCACTAAAAATTCATAATCTGTTTACACACTATACATATTGTGATATAATAATGTAATTAAAAATAATAGATATTTGAGGAAACAATTATGAAAGCTTGTATATTTGATTTAGACGGAACACTCACCAACACACTCAATGCAATAGCACATTTCGGAAATCTTGCGCTGGAAGCTTACGGCTTTAAACCGCTTCCTGTCATGGACTACAGACATTATGTGGGTGATGGCAGAACGCTTTTGATACACCGTATGCTTAACGCGCATAATGCTGACACACCCGAAAATTTTCAAAAGGTATGTCAGGTTTATGACGAGCATTATGAGGCAGACCCTATGTACGACACAAACGCATACAGTGGTATCCCGGAGCTTTTAAATGAACTGAAGCAGAATAATATAAAAATTGCCGTATGCTCCAACAAGCCTGACAATGTTGTTCAGGATGTGGTAAAAATAATTTTCGGAGATATATTCGACATTGTATGCGGAGTTATAGACGGAGAGCCGACAAAGCCCAATCCTCACACAGCGCTTAAAATAGCCGAAAAGCTTGACGTTTCTCCGGAGGAGTGTCTGTTTATCGGCGATACAAACGTGGATATATTTACATCAAAAAATGCCGGCATGACCTCGGTAGGTGTAACCTGGGGCTTCCGTGACCGACATGAGCTAATCGATGCCGGAGCAGAATATATTGTCGATTTACCGTCGGATATTTCAAAAATTATTGAAAAATTATAGATTTGGGAGTATAATACTAATATATATTTGCATATAAACATTTAAGGGGGTAAAATTATGCGTGCAAGCGGAATATTAATGCACATTTCATCCTTGCCGTCGGACTACGGAATAGGCACAATGGGCAAGGAAGCATATAAATTTATAGACTTTTTAGTTGAGGCAAAGCAGGTTTACTGGCAAATCCTACCGATATGTCCCACAAGCTATGGTGATTCGCCTTATCAGTCCTTCTCCACCCATGCGGGCAATCCCTATTTTATTGATTTGGATATGCTTACAGAGGATGGACTTCTCAAAAAAGAGGATTATAAAAATATCAAATGGGGCGCGGACAAGCACAGAGTTGATTATGAAAATATTTACAACAAGCGTTTCCCGATACTGAGAAAAGCATTTGAAAATTTTAAGCAAACAGATTTGACCGAATTTAATCTGTTTCTTGAAGAAAATGAATCATGGATTTCAAACTACGCTCTGTTTATGAGCATCAAGTACGAAAATAACGGTAAATCATGGCTTGAATGGGAGGATGAGGACTTAAAGCGCCGTGACCCTCATGCCCTATGGACCTTCAAGTCCTCACACGAGGACGATATAATGTTCTGGGAATTTTTGCAGTTCAAATTTTTTGAGCAATGGCAGCAGCTCAAAAGCTATGCAAATGAAAAGGGTATTCAGATTATCGGTGATATTCCCATTTACGTTGCCCTTGACAGCGCGGCAGTATGGGTTCATCCCGACTTATTCGAGCTTGACGAGGACTTAAATCCTACAGCAGTCGCAGGCTGTCCGCCGGACGCATTCTCGCCTACCGGTCAGCTTTGGGGAAATCCTATTTATAACTGGGAGCGACACAAGGAAACCGAATACAGCTGGTGGATTGACCGTCTGAGCGCTTCAGCCGAATTATACGATATGGTTCGTATTGACCACTTCCGCGGCTTTGACGGATATTATTCAATCCCCTACGGAGATGAAACCGCTGAATACGGACACTGGTGTCAGGGACCGGGAATTGAGTTTTTCCGATTTATAGAAAGCAGACTCGGCAAGCTTCCAATCATCGCGGAGGATTTAGGATTCCTTACTCCGTCGGTGTTGAAAATGCTGTCAGATTCGGGTTTCCCGGGAATGAAGGTTCTTGAATTTGCGTTTGACCCAAGAGAAGAAAGTAACTATCTTCCGCATAATTACGACAAAAACTGCGTTGTATATGTAGGCACACATGATAATGATACTATTATCGGATGGGCAAAGGATATGGACAAGGATACAATGCGCTTCTGCAAAAAATATCTTGATGTAGAATCCGACACAGAGCATAATCTTGTCTGGAAGTTCATCAAAGCCGCCTTTGCCTGTGTAGGCGATACGGTAATTATACAAATGCAGGATTATCTGGAGCTTGGCTCCGAGGCAAGAATGAATATTCCTTCAACCCTCGGCGGCAACTGGGCATGGCGCGCAGGCAAAAGAGATTTTACCAAAAAGCTTGCCAAAGAAATTGCGGACATTACTCGCACATACGGCAGATGCGAAAGGTAATATTGGTAAATCGTATTTTATCTTCTTTCAGACTGCTTGCATTTTAATGCGGCAGTCTGTTTTTATTTTGCAAATCAAAAGAAATCTCTGCTATTTACTAATTACTGATAATATGATAGAATAAAATATCAAAATTATTTTATCTGCATGAAATATTAACGCGAAAAATCACAACGGCAGATTTAATCTCCGTCACAAAAGCGGTAAAATACAATTCCTTATCTGCCCACGGTAAGGCTGTAAACTTTTTATTCGTGGGCAGAAAGGCTAAGGTCATTATGGATATAGTTTCACTTTTATTTTTATCTGTAGCACTTGCTATGGACGCTTTTTCAGTCGCGGTGACAGACGGACTTGTTGTCAGAAGCTTCAAAGCTTTCGACGCTTTAAAGGTAGGTCTGTTTTTCGGATTATTTCAGTTTCTTATGCCATGCATAGGCAACTTTCTTGCCTCCTTTGCGTCGTCATATATTGAGAGCTTTGACCATTGGATTGCGTTCGGACTTTTGGCATTTTTAGGCATACGCATGATATGGGAAGCATTGCGCGGCGAGGAGGAAATCCCACAAAATCCACTTAAAATATCGACTCTTTTTCTTATGGCAATCGCAACAAGCATAGATGCGCTCGCTGCCGGAATTTCACTCGCAGCAGTTTCGGCACCGATTTTGTTCTCCTCCTTAGTAATCGGAATTGTTGCGTTTTTATTCTCATTTTTCGGAATGTACGCCGGAAGAAAATTCGGTGATATTCTCGGCAACAAGGCTGAAATTATCGGTGGTATAATTCTTATTCTGATTGGCACAAAGACTCTCTTGGAGCACATATTCGGATAATTTTTCAAAAATTTATATTTTGTTTATATTTGTTTATAAAAAGTTTATAAATGCATTATATAATATTTATAGATGAGATATACAATGTAATTGCAGCTGCAAAATATATAAAAAAGGGAGAGATATACTATGACAGCAAAGAAAAAAAAGCTGACAATGATAATAGGCATGGCTGTGGGAATAACAGTATTTACAAGCGCAGCTCTTGCCGGCTACAACACCTCAAACGGCTATGAGGTGGGAAAAACAGCGATGAAGGGCTTGCTGAACAATGAAAACTACACCGCGAATACGGAGTTTAAAATGTCAATTGATGGCGCAGAATTTGAAAAAAGTACTATGACAGAGCTGTATGACAGAAACGGTGATGTCAGCATGAACAGAATGGAAACCAGCACATCTGACGCATCGTATGTTGACATAGGAAGAGAATATAAAGCATATTTTCAGGATGGCTCATATATAAGCACATATTATTCAGACGGTGAGGCGCATACAAGCATATATAAAGGTGATACGAATATGGGTATCGGAGCCTTTGATGAACTTAACGAAATGAATGATGGCGACAAGGAAACCACAAGCAAGGTAGTCCGTTTCGTAGAACTTGCATGCGACACGTTCGTGGGAGATTTAAAGAACAATGTTGTTTACGTATCCGGCGACGATGACAGCGCAACCTATGAAATCAGTCTTGATGCAATTCAGATTCCGGAGCTTGTAAACGCGGGACTTTCGGCAATGTTCTCATCAATGAATCAGTACGACAATGAGGATCCGTATATGGTGCTTGGTACAGACCCTATTGTTAAAAGCGCATATCTGAAATTTACCGTTGACAATGAGGGCAGACTGACATATGGAGCTACAAACATAACAATGAGCGGAAACGGTCATGAAGCTGCTGTAGATATTACGCTTACAATGTCGGACTACGGCACAACAGTGCCGCAGAGAGTTGATATTTCAACACTTCCAAACGTGGAAATATATGACATGACCGCTGATACAGCAAGCAGCCGCTATGTAAGCGAAGACGACGAAGTAGCTGTTGAAATCAGAGAATAATTAAGTCCGGAGGGTGAGGACGTGAATGTAATTGAAATAAACAATCTTACAAAGCTGTATAAAAACAACCGAGGTATTAAAAATATATCACTGACAGTTCAGCAGGGCGATATACTGGGATTGCTGGGGCCTAACGGCTCCGGCAAAACCACCGCTATGAAGGCAATTCTTAATCTTGTGCATAGTACGGGTGATATAAAGATATTTGAAATGCCGCTCCACGAAAATTTTGAAAAAATTATGCTCAGGACAGGTGCATTGATAGAAGCACCTGCCATTTACAAGGACATGACGGCTTTTGAAAATATTAAAATGCATACGTCAATATACCCTGATATAAGCAAGGCGCGAATTGAGCACATTTTAAATCTTGTACATCTTTTGCAGTACAAGGATGACAAGGCGGGCAGATTTTCGCTTGGCATGAAGCAAAGACTCGGACTTGCCATAGCGTTTGTTACCGAGCCGGAGCTTATAATCCTTGATGAGCCTGTAAACGGACTTGACATTGAGGGTGTGGTTGAAATACGGGAAATAATAAAAAAGCTTAACGAGGAAAAAGGTGTAACCTTCCTTATTTCAAGTCATATGTCAAGCGAAATTGAAAAAACCTGCAATAAGGTTGCTATTATGTATGAGGGTGAACTGATTGCTCAGTCATCAACTGAAAATGCGCTAAGACTTCATCCGTCAATGGAGGATTATTTCCTCAGTGTTGTGAAGGATAAAAGGGGTGAGATTGTTATATGAGGTCACTTATTTTAAATACAAAAAACGAGCTGAAAAAGCTTATTATGAAGAAAAAATATATTATTATCACACTAATCGGCGCTCTTGTCTGCATTCTCCGTCTTGGCGGAAACGTGCTTATTGCTAAGGTTTCCGGCGGTGAGATTATTATCAAAAGCAATCTGATTATGGAAATGCTCGGATTTATAACAGACATACTAATTCCGCTTATTGTATTTATGGGTGTTACGGATTTATTTGCAAGCGAAATTCAGGAGGATACCTTAAAGGCATCGCTTCTGCGTCCGCTTACACGCTTTAAGGTTATGACCTCAAAATCACTTGCCGTATTCATATTGGGCTGTCTGGTAATACTTGCGATGTTTGCAGTATGTCTTGTTATTCAAATCATTTCCGGCGGAAACCTGAATATAATTCCCGCAACATTTGCGGCATATGCCATCGATATGATACCTGTAATATCGCTTGTTGCAATGGCGCTTTTTATTAACATGATTGCAAAAAGCCCGACTCTTGCAATGCTTTTGTGCATCGCGGTATATATATTCTTTAAATATTTGAATTTCTATATTTCCCCTGTCGGACAAATAGTATTCACCGCATATTCACAATGGCACAGGCTATGGATAGGCTCTATACTTCCATTATCGGCAATAATTTCAAAAATAGGTATTTTATTGGGCTCGGTATTGATTTTATATATACTTTCGTATATGTTATTTGATAAAAATGATTATTGATTCTAATTACGGATATGAAAATAAAAAATAAATTCACAATATACAACGTCATAATGCTGATGACACCTATTATAATGATAGGTGTCATTTCTGTGTGCTTTATTATAATTTTCATATTAAAATTTCCCGTCGAGGAGCTGAATATCACCCGCGCTTCAATGATTAATCCGCAGGTATTTGCACAGGCTTTAGGTGAATTTTTTAAAAGCAATCCCGAAGCGATTGGATATGCTGTTTTATGGCTTGCGCTGTGTTTCACACTCATAATAATATCAACTACTGTCACAACGCATCTTATGACAAAAAGCGTCGAAAAGCCAATAAACGAGCTTGCAAAAGCAACAGAGCTTATTAGGAACGGCAATCTGGATTTTGAGGTGATGGGCAGCGACTGCGATGAAATAGACACTCTTTGCAGCAATTTTGATACTATGCGCAAGGAGCTGAAGCTTGCTCAAGAGCGGGAAAGGCTGATGAAAAAGGAGCGCAGTATGCTGCTTGCAAATATTTCTCACGATTTAAAAACGCCTGTAACCTCAATCAAAGGATATATAGACGGTATACACGACGGAATTGCAGATACGCCTGAAAAGACAGAGCGTTATCTTAACACAATTTATGCCAAAACCGAAATAATTGATGAAATGGTAAATAATCTCTCAATGTTTTCAAAGCTTGAATTATCAAGAATATGCTTTGAATTTGAAAAGGGTGATATAAATGAATTTCTTCGTGAATTTATGAGCGAATACAAGCTTGATTTTGAAAAAAAAGGCATTGAATTTATTGATAAAATTTCCTCAGAGCCTGCCGTCATAAAAATCGATTATGACAAAATGGGCCGCGCCCTTGCAAATATTATTGACAACGCGGTAAAGTACGGTAATTCACACAATCCAAGACTTGAAGCGGCTTCATACCTGCGTGACAAAGGTGTTTATATCTATATCAACGATAATGGGATAGGTATTGAAGAATCAGAGTTGAAAAACGTCTTTGAGGGCTTTTACAGAATAGACAGCTCTCGGAGCATTAAAGGCAGCGGTTTGGGACTTGGCATTATAAAACAGATTATCGAAAAGCACGGCGGTAAATTTTGGCTTAAAAGCGAGGGATTGGGCAAGGGTACTACGGCAATAATATATTTGCCTGTGGTAATATAAAATATTGTTTAAAGGCGTGCGAACACGGTTCACCCCTACAAAAATATTATTGTTTAGCCTGGTAAGCCTCCCCTTAATAGGGGAGGTGTCGCCGTTAGGCGACGGAGAGGTTTATGGCGGAAATTTTTATTATTGAAACCCCTCAGTCACTTCGTGACAGCTCCCCTATTAGGGGAGCCTTTTAATAACCTCTCCTTGAGGAGAGGTGCCCGAAGGGCGGAGAGGTGTTTGCAAGCCTCCCCTAATAGGGGAGGTGTCGCCATTAGGCGACGGAGGGGTTTATGGCGGAAATTTTAATACTAAAACCCCTCAGTCACTTCGTGACAGCTCCCCTAATAGGGGAGCCTTGCGAAACCCACAAAGCGGCTTTTGCCAATGGCATAAGTGTTAAGGGGAGCCTTATGGACGCGCACGCCTATAAACAATAATTTACTACTATCAAGGAGAGAATATGAAAAAAATACTTATTATAGAAGACGACAAGGAAATTGCGGAGCTTGAGCGCGACTATCTTGAAATCAACGATTTTGAATGTGAAATTGCCGAACGCGGCACAACAGGACTTGACAAAGCTCTCATAAACGATTATGATTTAATCATAATCGATATTATGCTGCCGGGTATGGACGGATTTTCCGTAATTTCAGAGCTGCGGAAAAGAAAACAAACTCCCGTAATTTTTCTTTCCGCTAAAAACAGTGATATAGATAAAATCAGAGGATTGGGACTCGGTGCAGACGATTATATGACAAAACCCTTTTCCCCCAACGAGCTTGTGGCACGAGTAAAAGCACATATTGCTCGTCACGATATTTTAACAAACGGTAAAGCAGATATAATTACACGCCGCAGTCTTATAATAAATAAAGACGCGCATACCGTTTCAGTAGGTGGAAAAGAGATTAATCTTACTGCCAAGGAATATGACTTACTTCTTTTCCTTGCCGAAAATCCCAACCGTACATTTTCAAAGGATCTTCTCTTTGACCGCATATGGGGCTTGGACGCTTTAGGTGATGTTTCCACTGTGACGGTACATATCCAGCGCATAAGAGAAAAAATCAACATTAACAACGAAAAATTTATTGAAACAGTATGGGGTGTGGGATATAAATTTTCATAACTCGGAGGAAACGTAAATGAAACAAAAAAGCGTATTAATAGGAATGTCAGGCGGAGTTGACAGCTCCGTTGCGGCAGCACTTTTAAAAGAACAGGGCTATCATGTAATAGGAGCAACAATGCGGCTATGGACATACAGCGACAGCTGCACTCACGAGGGCTGCTGCGCGGAAAGCGCAGTTGAGGACGCGCGGCGTGTATGTGACAAGCTCGGTATTGATTTTTATGTAATGAATTTCAAGGAGCTGTTTCGTGAAAAGGTGGTTGATAATTTTATTGATGAATACACACATGGAAGAACTCCCAATCCATGTATCAGATGCAACAAATATCTTAAATTTGACGCAATGCTGAAAAAAGCTCTTGCAATGGAAATTGATTATATCGCTACCGGTCACTATGCAATAATAGAAAAGAACAGCAGCGGAAAATATCTTCTGCGTATGTCCAAGGCGGCAAAAAAAGACCAAAGCTATGTGTTGTATAATTTTACTCAGGAGCAGCTTGCGCATACTCTTATGCCCTTAGGAGGCTACAATAAGAATGAGGTTCGCAAGCTTGCCGAAAAATACGGACTTCAGGTTGCAAATAAACCCGACAGTCAGGAAATATGCTTTGTAGAGGACGACGACTATGCAAAATTCATAATGGACTATTCCAATTACACCCCCATTCCCGGCGATATTCTTGATACAAACGGCAACAAGCTCGGCGAACACAAGGGACTGATTTATTATACTATCGGTCAGAGAAAAGGCATAGGCGCATACGGAAGACCTATGTTTATAAAAGAAATTGACGCCAAAAATAACACTATAGTTCTTGGAGAAAAGGGCATGGAATTTGCTGATGAGCTGACAGCCTCAGATGTGAATTTTGTATCGGGAGAATTTCCGACAGAACCGATAAGACTACAGGCAAAGGTCAGATATCAGGCAGCTCCCGCCTATGCCACATTATATCCGCTTGAAAACGGAAATGTCCGAATAGTATTCGACTCTCCTCAGCGCGCAATTACACCCGGACAAGCGGTTGTGTTCTATGACGGAGATATAGTTCTCGGAGGCGGAACAGTGATGTAAGCTTTGCCTTGAATATAGTAAGCTGCCCGCCCCTCAGGCAATTTCATAACAGATAAAAAAAAGAACTGCTGCTTATGTAAGTAACAGTTCTTTTATTATACTCGTAAAAAATTAAAGAGCAGCCTTAGCTGTTTCAACAAGCTTTGCAAATGCAGCAGGGTCAGCAATAGCAATCTCTGAAAGCATTTTTCTGTTCAAATCAATGCCTGACTTCTTAAGTCCGTTCATGAATGTTGAATAGTTCATGCCGTTCTGCTTACAAGCAGCTGAAATTCTCGCAATCCAAAGACGACGGAAATCTCTCTTTCTTCTCTTTCTGCCAACATAAGCATTCTGCATTGAACGCATAACAGCCTGATTTGCAATTCTGTACTGCTTACTCTCAGCACCGCGGAAGCCCTTTGCAAGCTTCAAAATCTTCTTATGATGTTTTCTTGTATTTAAAGCACCTTTTACTCTTGCCATTAGTTTCTACCTCTCTTTCAAATTATTTGTAAGGAATTAGCTTCTTGATTACTGCAGCGTTAGCCTTTGAGCAGTAAGCCTGCTTTCTAAGATGTCTCTTTCTCTTTGTTGTCTTCTTATTAAGAATGTGTCTTCTGAAAGCCTTGTTCATCTTAACCTTACCATTCTTTGTAAGATTGAATCTCTTAGCTGCGCCTCTGTGTGTCTTTATCTTGGTCTTAGGCATAGTGTCCACTCCTTCCGAATTTAAAAAATCTATTATGATAATGGGGCAAGAAACATAATCATATTTCTTCCCTCAAGCTTTGCCGGTCTTTCAACCGTTCCCGCTTCCTTTAGCTGCTCGGCAAACTTATCCAGTAATGTATAACCAATCTCAGAATGACTAACCTCACGTCCTCTGAATCTAACCATAACCTTAACCTTATCGCCATGCTTTAAAAATTTCATAGCATTACGGCATTTTGTGTTAAAGTCATTAGTGTCAATAGACGGAGAAAGCTGAACCTCTTTGATATTAACAACCTTCTGATTTTTACGATTTTCCTTTTCACGTTTGTTAAGTTCAAATTTATACTTACCGTAGTCCATAATTTTGCAGACAGGCGGCTTTGCCTGAGGAGCAATCTTTACAAGATCCATTCCCTTTTCATTGGCTATTGCCTGCGCGCTGGCCGCATCCATAACACCAAGCTGTTCGCCGTCACTTGAAACAAGACGAAGCTCACGGTCACGGATTTGTTCGTTGATTTGTAAATCATTCTTAGCTATGGTTAATCCCTCCCAGATACATTATTTTAATTTACCAAACACTAAAAAAACGAGTGCATAACCCACCCGTTGAACATAAAACAACATTTTTTGCTGCTATGTATTTGCCGCAAAACACAAAAGCTGTACGGCGAGAACGGTGGTTCTGCTTGTTTTTCTGATATAGTTTACCACACTATTTCCCAAATGTCAAGTATTTTTGTAATATTTTTTATTATTTTTCAAATACTAATCAATATATAACTGTAAAACACACAGGATTTTAAATTTTCCAAACAAAAAAAAGCAAGGAGGAAGCAATATGTTCAGAGGAAAATTAGTAATGATAGGCACAGGGTTTGTTGGCTCAACCACAGCATATACAATAATGTGCGGAGGTCTTTTCAACGAAATAGTAATAATCGATATAAACCGCGCCAAGGCTGAAGGCGACGCTATGGATATGATGCACGGAGTTTCATTTGTAAAACCGGTAAATGTGTACAGCGGAGATTATTCAGACTGCTTCGATGCCGATATTGTTGTTATAACTGCCGGCGCAAATCAAAAGCCGGGAGAAACAAGACTTGATCTTTTAAAAAAGAACTCCGCAATATTTAAGGATATTATAGGTCAGATTATGAAATATGCTCCCGATGACGTAATCCTTCTCACGGTTTCAAATCCTGTTGATATTCTCACTTATGTTACCTACCGGCTGTCCGGACTTCCAAAAAATCAGGTTATAGGCTCCGGCACTGTGCTTGACACCTCAAGGCTTAAATATATGATAAGCCGCCATACGGGAGTTGACGCGCGCAACTGCCACACCTATATAATAGGTGAGCATGGCGACAGTGAGGTTGCCGCATGGAGCATAACAAACATTGCCGGTATGACTATGGAGGAATACTCCGCAAAAACCGGCAAATGCACACCAAAGGATCTCGAAAAGATGTATAATCAGGTAAAAAGCGCGGCATATGAAATTATAGATAAAAAGGGCGCAACCTATTACGCTATCGCGCTTGCCGTTGCAAGAATAACCGCCTGTATAGCCGGTGAAGAAAATTCAATTTTAACCGTTTCAAGCGTGTTCGACGGCGAATATGGAATAAAGGATGTGGCGCTGAGCGTTCCTACTCAGGTTTCCGGCTATGGTGTTGAACGCATTTTCGAAGTTCCTTTAAGCAAAAACGAAATGGACGGTCTTTGCAGCTCTGCAAAGACTCTCCGTGAAAATCTCGAACAAATCAAACCAAGCTACAATTAAGTCATATAAAGTACCGCATTGCAGATTGCCGCCGCAACATTGCTGCCGCCCTTTCTGCCGCGTGCGACAATTTGCGGTACTTTTCTTTCCATTATCATTTCTTTTGATTGAACCACATTCACAAACCCGACAGGAACACCTATCACCGCTGCCGGATTTATTCTTCCTTCATCAATCAGTTCACACAGACGCATCAGCGCAGTCGGCGCATTTCCTATCGCAAAAATCACATCACCGTTAAGCTTTGCAGCCTTATCCATGCTTGCCGCCGCGCGTGTGGTTCCGTTTGATTTTGCAGCTTTTGCTATATCCTCATCCGCCATAAAGCAATAAACCTCACCGCCGAATTTTGCAAGCAGCTTTTTATTTATTCCGGCTCTTGCCATATTTGTGTCCGTGACAATATCCGCGCCGTTCTTTATTGCTTTCATCATTTTTTCAACCACGCCGTCCGAAAAATACAAATTCTCCAGATAATCAAAATCCGCTGTGGTATGAATTGCTCTTTTTATAATCGGCTTCTGCATTGCGTCAAGCTCCGCATCTCCAAGCTCCTGTTCAATTATCTCAAAGCTCCGCGCTTCAATATCCTTTGGCAAAATTTTCTCTACTTTCATTTTTTCTGTTGATTCCTTTCCCAAGCTGTCATTGGATAGTTTTTAAAACTCTATTCCCCTTCTCGCTTTTATTCCTTTATCATACGGATGTCTGACCTTTTTTATTTCTGAAATATAGTCAGCGTTTTCAATAAAGTATTCCTGCGGCTCTCTGCCTGTAAGTATCAGCTCAACACCATGACAGGAATTGATTATTTCCTTTACAATACTCATATCCGCCAGATTAAACCGTAGTGCGGCAAAAATTTCATCAAGAACAAGCATATCAAGCTTAGACAGCATTTCAAGTGCCTCTGTAAGATTTTTATTGTGACAATTCGTTATTTCCTTTTTTGCGATGTCGGACATATTTTTATAAAATCCGTAATTCTTATCACATCTGCTTATCGTCACATTGCTGTTTATTGCGCAATTTTTCAGAAAATCAATTTCACTGCTGTCATTTCCCTTCAAAAACTGAACAATATGCACACGCCCTCCCGTACCAAGCATACGCGCAGCCAGTCCCACAGCGGCAGTTGTCTTTCCCTTTCCGTCACCGCAGTATATATGAATCATTTCATCACCTCATAAATAAAGTCCATATCAAGGCTGTTTCTTACCGCGTCAGCAAGCTTGTCATATTCCTTTTCTTTATATTCCGCCGCGTCAAAGTGTGTAATATCCTCCGCGGCAATACCTTTTGCACTGCATAGGCATTTTATGAGTTCATCAGCGCACATATCGAAAATTCCGTGAATATAGCTGCCGTATATATTATGACGGCAGCCGCCGTCATATTTTCCGTTTGAAAGCTCTGTCATAGGCGCGCCAAGGAAGTCCGATTTCCCCATATGAATTTCATAGCCGGAAAATTCAGCTCCATTCATATTTTTCAATATGCCTGTAACATTTTTAAAACAGCCTTTAATATTTGTACGTGTTTTTTCCTTTTCAAAAACTGTAAGCATAGGTAAAAGTCCCATGCCGCGTATCTTTCCGCCTCCCTCGGCATAATGCGGATCGCTTATCTCCTCACCAAGCATCTGATAGCCTCCGCATATTCCGAAAATAGCCTTTCCTGAATCAGCTGCTTTAAGCACCGCCGCTTCAAGACCACTCTCGCGCAGCCATCTTAAATCCTCTATTGTATTTTTTGTACCGGGAAAAATAATCATATCCGGATTTTTTAGCTCCGCCACGCTTTTTACATATCGCACAGATACATTATTAAATCTCTCAAATACGGAAAAATCCGTAAAATTTGAAATTCTCGGGAAATGTATAACCGCAATATCCACCGCCCCTATACGCTTATTATTAAAGCGCTCCGAAAGACTGTCCTCATCATCTATATCAAGCTGCATATGCGGAACAACTCCGGCAACCGGAATTTTAGTAAGCTCCTCAAGCATTGAAAGCCCCGGCTTTAATATCTCCTTATCACCCCGAAATTTGTTTATAATTAAACCCTTTATGCGTTCTTTTTCAGACGGTTCAAGCAGCTCGACCGTACCGTATAGCTGCGCAAATACACCGCCCCTGTCAATATCGCCCACAAGCAGCACAGGCGCGTCTGCCATCTTTGCCATACCCATATTTACAATATCATTCTGCTTAAGATTAATTTCTGCCGGACTGCCCGCCCCTTCAATTACAATAATATCATATTCCGCCGCCAACGCATTATATGCTTTCATAATATCCGGTATCAGTTTCTTTTTATACTTATAGTAATCTGCGGCGCTCATATCCGAACGCACCTCGCCGTTTACTATTACCTGCGAGCCGCGGTCACTTGTGGGCTTTAGCAGAATGGGATTCATCAGCACTGACGGCTTTATCCCTGCCGCCTCTGCCTGAACCACCTGAGCGCGCCCCATTTCCAGTCCCTCCTCGGTTATATAGGAATTAAGAGCCATATTCTGAGATTTAAAAGGCGCCGCCTTATATCCGTCCTGTTTGAAAATACGGCACAATGCAGCGGCAATTATACTTTTTCCCGCATTTGACATTGTTCCCTGAATCATTATCGCTTTTGCCACTGCACTGCCTCCCTTAACGCTTCAATCAGCTGAACATTCTCCTCATGCAATTTTACCGCAATTCTGTAAAACTGTCCGTCAAGTCCGCGGAAATTTTCACAGCTCCTTACTAAAATAGCTTTTTTCAAAAGCTCCTTATGTATATTAGTGTCCCCTTTGAAAAACACAAAATTCGCCTGTGAGCCGTAAACAATAAAATTCATTTTTTTTAATTCCGCAATCAGAAATTCACGTTCGTGATTTATATACTCTACTGATTTTTCAACATATTCCGTATCGCAGACTGCTGCTACGCCTGCAACCTGCGCCAATGAGCTTACGCTCCAGCTCTGCATAACAGATTTGCTGTCCTTGATAATTTTAGTGTCCCCAATCATATAGCCGAGTCTTATGCCCGCCATGGCGTAAAGCTTGGTAAATGCCTTAATAACGACCGCATCTCCCCTTACTGAATACCCATGCGGAACAAAATCCATAAAGCACTCATCCACAACCGCAGTTATATTATTCTGTCTGCACCTTGACAGAATTTTATCCATCAAATTTTTATCCACAATATTACCGGTGGGATTATTCGGATTGCATATAAATATCATATCCGTATCGGTTAAATGATTCAAATAGTCATCCGTCAAAGCAAATCCGTTTTCTTCTTTTAAAGTGAAATATTTTATATCACAGCTCACGCTTTCAAGCGCCTTTTCATACTCTGAAAAGGTCGGTGAAATAAGAAGCGCGCGCTCAGGACGCAACACTCTCACCACCGCAAAAATTAAATCTGCCGCGCCGTTTCCAATCAATATATTCTCAACCGGAATATTTTCTTTTTCCGAAATTGCCCGTCGCAGTCTGACACATTCCGTATCGGGATAATACGCCAGCTTATCAATATCATTAATTATTGCCTTTTTTACTCCTTCGGGAATTCCAAAGGGATTTATATTCGCAGAAAAATCAATGCGCACATTATTTCTGTAAATATCACCGCCGTGTTCAAACCGTTTCATAATATCACCCAAATAATTAATTTAACAGCCAAGCATAAAATGAGCGCAAGCACCGACGTAAGATACATCAGTCTGTTTGCTCTTTTTATATCTTCAATTTCAATTTCTCTTAACGAGTCGCCTATTTCAGGCTTTTTTACCAACTTTCCGAAATAGCAGGCATCTCCGGCAAGCTTTACTCCAAGCGCCCCGGCGCATACCGACTCCGTCTGTGCCGAATTTGGACTTGAATGTTTTTTTGAATCACGTCTGTGTATTTTTACAGCGTTTTTTAAATCCATACCAAGCAGCCATGACGCAAAAATCATCATATATGCCGATACGCGCGCAGGTATGTAATTTAAAAAATCATCCGCTTTTGCAGAACAGCGTCCAAAATAAAGATACCGTTCGTTCTTATACCCCACCATTGAATCCATAGTGTTTACTGCTTTATAAAGGAAGCCGGCAGCTCCGCCGAATATCAGAAACATCATAGGCGCGACAACTCCGTCAGATGTGTTTTCGGCAACAGTTTCTACCGCTGCCTTAATAACTCCTTTTTTATCCAGAGGCTCCGTGTCACGTCCCACAATCATAGACAACGAATGCTTCGCTTTCTCAATATCATCCTCCATCAAATCGCTGTATACCATCATACTCTCTTTTTTCAGTGATTTTGCCGCAATACACTGCCAGCACATTATTGCCTCAAACATAAAACCCAACCACAGATTGATTTTATATGCCGCAATAAGAACTGTCAGTGGAATTAAAAAGGATATCAGCAGAACAAGCATTGTCATTATGCCGCCGCCCAAAAGCTGACCATTTTTAGTGTCCCTAAAAATACGTCTTAGCGTCTTCTCAAAAAAAGAAATCATTTTCCCTATAAAGCATACAGGATGCGGAATACAATGAGGATCTCCAATAAAACAGTCGATTATAAATCCCGCCGCCAGTGCCGCTGTTGAATATAAAAGCATCTAAATGTCACCTTTCAGTATGATTTTTCACGCACGCAAAAATATGCGCGCTATTTGGTAAAAACATCACTCTGTTATTTTGCGTTTCTGCCGCGAATTATACCGTCGCTGAAGCGTCAGAGGGCATATTGCTACAATTGTGATATTATTTTTCTTTCTGCTATATCAATAACATATCCGCTGCCGTTTCTGACCTGATAATCAAAAAAGCCGTCATCAAAAATTGATTCCATAATCGCCATAATAGTTCCGCCATGAATAACAAAAGCTATATCTGTTTTAGGATTTTGGGAAATTATTTCGTTAAAGCTTTTTATGCACCGCTTCTTAAACTCGTCATGTGATTCGCCGCCGGGAAACGGCATTTTGCACATAGTTTCAAGCCATTTTTTATATGCCGAATTGTTTTTTAAATCTTCGTAGCTTTTATTTTCAAAAATCCCGAAATCACATTCACGCAAATCATCTATTATAATTCTGTTTTTGTCGGGATAAATAAATTCTGCTGTTTCAACGCATCGTTTCATAGGGCTTGAAACAACAAGCTCTGCATCGGGGTAAGTGCGTTTTAAACATTCAGTATCGCACAGACTCTCATCTGTAGCCCCGATATAGCGTCGCAGCTTATTCCCCATTGTCATACCATGCCTTATTAATGCAATCACTTTATTCTCACCCCTATTCCGCACACAACCCGAAAAACCTTGTCCGCTCTTTCAGACAAATAACAGTTTATTCTACCGGACAGCTCCCTATATTCACGATCAGTTTTATCAATCGGAACAACACCGCAGCCAAGCTCGTCCGATATTATTATTACGTTCGGATTATCACGCAAAAGGCTGTCAATTTCCGTCTTTATGTCACATCCGCTGTTAATAGCTGCTCTTACACGCAAATGAAAATCACGAACTGCCTCCGCTGTTCTGAGCGTTTCATAGTCTGCGTCATATCCCGCCGCGCTGTCAATCAACAAAGTATTTTTTGCAAATTTTTCTTTTCCCGCAAATCTGCCGCCAATTATAAAAATCAAACCAGTTTTCCTCCAATAACAACAACAATAACCGTGATAAGCTCACACATTTTTATAAGCCATCCGCAGGTATCTCCTGTTATGCCTCCGAATTTATTATATATAACAAATCTGTAATAAAAAAACAGAATAACAAGCGAAAGTAATACTGCCGCACCTATATACGCGCTCAACAAAATCACCACAAAGGCACAGCCGAGCAGCATAAGCATCGTTACGGCAAGTGTAACCGGCTTATTGGCTGCTGTTGAAAATTTAAATAAAAGTCCTGTATTTTTAGCGCATCTGAGCATCATTATACTTACCGCGCAGACAGAGCGCGACATAACAAACCCCAGTGCCAACATTGCCGCTTCACCGTAAATTTTTATCTCATTCAGAAATCCAAAGTACAGCAGGTAATAAACAACCGCGTTTATTATTCCAAAAGCACCCACATGGGGATCCTTTAATATTTCAAGCTTTTTTTGCTTATCGCCGTATGAGGACAGCGCATCGCTCGTATCAATAAAACCGTCAGTATGTATCCCGCCTGTGACAAAAACAGGTATTGCCGCCGCAGCGGCAGCAAAACAGGCATTATTGATTCCAAGCTTTAAACAAATGCTAAACCATGCCATAAGCAGTCCGCCGACAACGGCGCCGATAACAGGCAAAAAGCATAACGAATATCTCATATTTTCCTTGCTCCAGTAAACATTTGGCATAGGAATTTTTGAATACATCGAAAATGCCAAGCATAATGACTTTAAAACTCTCATAAAAATCACCATAGCCTTTCTGCCCACAAATAGTAATGAAAAACTTTAACTCCTTATCGTGGGCAGATAAGGCGTTAAATGGTGATTTATGCCTATGTGCGTTTTTGCCTTCAGGCGAAAACGCACAGGCAATTAAATCAATTAGTGTGAATTTTCACACTAAGCTCCTCCAAATTATTTTATTCTGACCGGTACTCCGCATACAACCTCATAAACCTCATCGGCAAATTCCGCTGTTTTGCAGTTTATCATACCCAGATTTTTCATATAGCTTACCGTTTCATCGCTGTAATCCATGCCATCCGAATCAATCTCGTTTGTCACAATCACAAGATTATCACATACCGCTCTTAAATGATTTATTCCCGATAAAATTTCTTCAACGGTATTCTCGCCCGCGCCCTCCGGCAGATACATCTCGTTAGCAGTAAGATTTGACATACATTCAAGCAGCGCCGTTGCGGATATGTCAAGATTTTTTATTCCCGTATAGCACTCAACAGTAGAAAATCCCTTTCCGCTGCGCATTTTTCTGTGGCGTTCTATGCGTTTTACCGTTTCATCATCAATCGGCTTCATTGCGGCAATATATGTTAAGCTTCCGCCAAGCCCCGCCGCAATATTTTCTGCAAACTCCGATTTTCCGCTTCCGCTTCCGCCTGTAACAAGCACAAGCATTATACCAACTCCTCATATTCCTCTATTTCCACAGCCTCAAAGGTTTCCATATCTCTGTAAACCGACAGCGCCGCGTCAAGAAGCGGCAGCAGCATTACTCCGCCTGTCCCCTCACCAAGACACATATCAGCATATATTACGGCAGATTTTCCGAGCGCGCTTAAAATTAATTCCTCCGCTGATTCCTTTGAAGAATGTGATGCTATCATAAAATCCTTGCAGCCCGGAGCAATTTTCTCTGCGCACAAAGCCGCCGCACTGCTGATTACACCGTCTATCACAATTGGTATTCTGTAAATTGCGCCGCCTATAAACACTCCTGCCAATGCCGCAATGTCAAATCCGCCGACCTTTGAAAGCACATCTATTGCATCATTGGGATTTGGCTTATGCTTTTCAATCGCTGCCTTTATCACTTCAATTTTTCTATGTAAGCCTTCGGAAGAAAGTCCCGCGCCTCTTCCGGTAACCTCCGCTACACCGCGTTTTAAAATAACAGCCGTAACAGCCGCGCTTGTGGTTGTATTTCCTATCCCCATTTCGCCTGTTACTATAATTTTATATCTCTTTTTTGCAAGCTCTTTTACACATTCAATCCCTATATTGACCGCTTTTTCCGCTTCTGCATAAGACATTGCCGACTCTTTTAGAAAATTTCTTGTTCCGTACGCAATCTTACAATTCTTTACACCGTCAATATCCGCGTCAACACCAACATCAACCGGAAAAACTTCCGCGCCGACAGTTCGTGCCATTGCACATACGCTTGTTTTCCCTTTCGCAAAATTTTCTGTCACAACAGCCGTCACCTCTGCTCCCGTCTGGGTAACACCTTCCTCTACAATGCCGTTATCAGCGCACATTACCAATACCGCTCTTTTCGATATATCAACCTCGCTTGTGCCGGATATACCGGCTATATCAATTATTGTTTTCTCAAATTTACCCAATCCGTAAAGAGGCTTTGCAATACTATTCCATCGTTCTTTTGCCATTTTTGCCGCATCGTCATCAAACTTATTTATCCTGTACACTTTTCTTCCTCTTTTCACAATGTTCTATAAAGCTTTCGGCAAACTTCCTGTTCGCATAAAAATGTATATGCGGAAATCCTGCAAAAAGATTTTCACTCGTATGCGCGCACCCCCATTCGCTGCCGTTCTTTCTTGCAACAAAATCATCGCCATTGTTTTCGCTGTCATAATAGTGAAACTCATGCGCCCGAATTTTTTCGCCCTTTTTGCAAAAAATATTGTCGCTTTGCGCTTCTATTTCTATATATCCAAAACGCTGCAAGCGTTCAGTATGAGCACATCTGCCATTTATTATGCCAACCATATCATAGTACCGTCCGGTCACATCACACATTCCGTCATGGAGATACATAAATCCGCCGCATTCAGCAATACAAGGCAATCCCGAAGTGACAGCATTTTTTATAGATTCCTTCATAGAGATATTTTGTGACAACTTCTCAGCATATATCTCAGGATAACCTCCTCCCAAAATAAGACCGTCAATATTTTCAGGCAGAGCGTCGTCAGACATAGGACTGAATTCCACTATTTCCGCGCCAAGCTCTCTCAAAAGCTGTAAATTATCTTCATAATAAAAGCAAAAAGCTTTATCTCTCGCTACAGCAATACGAATATGGTTTACAGGATGCACATTTTTTATATATGTCGTTTTTTCCGATACTGCTGCCATTTCCAGTATACCGTTAATATCAAGCGTCTGCGCCGCAGTGTCCGCTAAAACCATAAGCTTTTCCTTTAAATCATTGATTTCTGTCGCTGTAACAAGCCCCAGATGCCTGCTTTCAATTTTCGCTTTTTCACAGAAAGGAAGGTATCCCAAAGGTTTAATTCCAATTTCTTCGCATATCTTCCTTAACCTTTCATATACAGGCGATGACACACAGTTAAATATTACTCCTTTTATATTATTCTTTCTGTAATCCATAAAGCCTTTTATCAGAGCGCCTGCCGAATTACCCATTCCCCTCGCATTCACAACAAGGATAACAGGTGTATTTGTAATTTCGGAAATATCATATGAGCTTGCCTTCTCCGTATAATTCATTCCGTCATAAAAGCCCATAACCCCTTCAATAACCGCTATGTCGCCGCTGTTCTTCTCAAATAAATAATTTACTGTCCTATCGTCCATAAAAAAGCTGTCAAGATTATATGACGGAGTGCCTATAACCTCCTTATGAAACATTGTATCAATATAATCCGGACCGCATTTAAACGAGGTAACGTTAATGCCGTTATTCACAAGATATTGCAATAATGCACATATCACCGTTGTCTTTCCCGAGCCGCTTGATATACCGGCCAACATTATTTTTTTCATATCTGAATATATTTTACTCCTCTCAAAATTAATTCCGTTTTGCGCTTATTATAAACACAGGATTCATTCCTGTCATAAGATTAAACTTTCCTGCCTTTTTATTTCTTGCCGCACTTATCTGCGATACCTCAAACTCCATATTCATATCCTCAAGAATACAAACAGCTTCTGATAATGTTTCCAACGCTATAGCATTTATCACAAAACGTACATCTTTATTTTTCACAAGTGCCGTTTCAATTATTCCGCGCATATTTCCTGAGCTTCCGCCTATAAACACCTTATCGGGCGCTTCTATGCCGTCAAGGCACTTGGGAGCATTAATTTCCTTTATGATTACATTATCAGTCTTGAATTTCCGGCAGTTAAGCCTTATCAGCTCTGCTGCGGCGCTGTTTTTTTCTATGGCGTACACAGTGCCGCGCGGACATAAAAACGCCATTTCGACTGTAACCGAGCCTGTTCCTGCGCCAATATCCCAGCAAATATCGTCATCTGCAATATTCAGCTTTGATATGCTGACGCATCGAACCTCACTTTTAGTCATAGGCACATCTCCCCTTATAAACTCACAGTCGGGTATACCGATTTTAAGTCCGGTGGAATAATTGGGATTTTCAATAATCATTACCGACAGGGGATTTAGCTGCATATCGGTAAAATCTGCCGCACTGCCCTCCATAATTTTTTCATCAGTATAGGATAGTCTTTCTCCGATATATACCCGCACATCTGCAAGATTAAACTCTGATAATCGTCTGCATGGATTTTCGCCAAGCAATACAAATGTATTTCTGTGCGTTCTGACCTCGCTTACTATGTTGCACTTTCTGCCGTGCATACTAATAATATTCATGTCGTCATACGGAATACCGACCTTTGAGCAAAAATATGAAACGCAGCTTATGCCCGGAATTACCTGTGCATCAGGATATATTTTACACAGCTTTTTTGCGCCGCTGAAAAATGAAATATCGCCCGAAAAAAGCACCGCCGCATTATCACACGGATTGTTTTTGATAATCTCCACAATTTTTTCAGCATTGTATTCGTAAAATACCTTTTTACCACTGACAGCAAACGGCTCAATGACACGTTTAGCACCGATTATAATATCAGCATTTTCAATTTTTTCTGCCGCTTGGCAGGTTAGGTTTTTTGTGTCCCCCACCCCTGCTCCTATTATAGAAATGTTCATATTACAACCACTCCAAAATCATTTTTTCAGCTTCTTCAACCGATAGTCCAACCTCTGTTACAGGTCGGTCTATTATTATACATTCGGTATTATTTTCTTTTGCCGCCTCAATTTTTTCCACAAAGCCTCCGCTTTTTCCGCTGCGCTTTGTGACAAGATATTTTATGTCAAGCTCATTAATAAGCGCGGAATTTAACTCCTTTGAAAACGGCCCCTGCATACAGATTATCCGCTTCATCTCAAAGCCTGCATCCTGACACAGCTTAATCGATTCCACTGTCGGCAGAACACGGGCATACGCTCTTTTGGAAAGTCCCGAAAAACACGCAAGCTCCTTTGAGCCTGTTGTTATCAGAATATTTCCGTCCGTCCCCTCAAGATACTCAGCCGCCGACCGCATATTATCAAAAGACTTGCCGCTACTCTCAATATCCCCTCGTACAATTCGTATATATTTGCATTGACAAGCTTTCTTTATATTCTCCGTTACCTTGTCTGCATAAGGATGTGTCGCGTCAACAACAAGCTTTGCGCCTTTTTCTTCAAAAAACTCTTTCATTTCCTCAGCGGTCATTCTTCCTGTATGCACATTTACACTGTCGAGAATTTGCGCGCCGTATTCCGTCGCCACGCACACAATATGGCTTATGTTTTTCTGCGAAAGAAAATCGGCAATTTTATGTCCCTCATCTGTTCCGCCGAACAATATAACATCATACATTTTTATATCCTCTCGGAGTCACCATTTTTCCTTTTATTTCTCTCGTCTGCGAATTTCCTATAAATACTGTTGTAAACATATCCGCCTTATAGTCACGCAGCTCACTTAATGTCATAACAGCATATTCCTCGCCGTCACGTCCGATATTCCTTGCAATGGCACACAC
>JALEPO010000162.1 GCA_022768695.1 Clostridia bacterium | reverse complement strand
CAAGTATTTTTCCACATTTTTTTAGTTCGGTTTTATATTTTTTTAACACACCTTTAATTCCGCATATTACCTCCTTTACGGAAATGCGGCGTTCCATTTTCTTTCCCTCTTTCTGATTTCTTTTATTATATCAGATTTTTGGGTATTTGTCGACTCTACTTAAAGTATACTATTCCATTTTTTGCCAAAAAACATTAAAAAATTTACTTATATTTCTTGTCAGTCGGATAAAGGATTGTCGCAATACTTATGACACTTCAAGTAACAGCGTCAAAAAGAGAGCTGCAAAATGCAGCTCTCAGACTGTTCGATTTAATTAGGTATAAACAATCTTTCTCCCTGTCGTAATTTTTCATTCTCCTTCAGATTATTAAAATCGACAATTGAACCTATCGGCACACTATAATTTTTTGCAACGCTCCATAAGCTGTCTCCCTTTTGCACAAAATAAATCACAATCCCTCGTTTTTCATTATTGTCAATTTCTTCTGTCAATGCTTCACTTATAATATTCATATTACGCCGACGTATTACGTTAGCATTCAGCGAGAGAATACATCTAAGTTCAATTTCACCTGCCGCATTCAGATTATAGCTTGTATGTTTAATCTCAGCTTTAATTTCGGGAATAAGATTATCGTCCTCGGCTTCACAATCCAGCATATAGCTGAATGGTATTTCTTTTTTTATGCTGTATATCGGATTTTCGGCACTCTGTGATAAATACAATATATATGCCTCGATTTTGCCCTCACACAACAGTTTATTTCTCTGCAATTCCGCCTTTGTTATACACGGTCTTGTTATAGCGTTATACACCCCCGAAACAGCCGGCGCATTCACTCCTGCGTCAATGACCTCTCTTATTGTATTCTGCGACGAAAGTTTCGCGGCAATTTCCTCTATAACCACATTCTCCCTCATTAATTCAGTTTTCCGGTATGGCGCATAGCAATCGTCAATCATTTCCAGCTCCATACTTTCTGACGCTCTGATTTGCACACCCACAAAAAACTCGGCATCCACAATTCGGTTATCACCGTCACTATCTTCAGTAACTCTGCAATTCATATCCTTAATTGTATAGTCAATATCACAAATCGTCTCATCACCGGCATTTTCACTGTCGATAACCTCAGTAAACGGTATTTCTTCCTCAGTAAATTCAATATCGCCCGATTCGTCACTATAGAGCATACATACACATATTACTCCCTTTATTACAATCTTGCCAGTTACGACTTTATATTCTGTATCCGCAATTTTGGCGTCAACCTTTAACAACTCTCCGATTGAGGTCTGCCCTCCCGGAACCTCAAGGCTTTCATGCACATTTATTTCATGCTCACAAAAATCTACCGAATTCTGAATTTTTATATTTTCTCTTTTTAATTCAACATCCTCCTCATCTGCTGAATCCACTGCCACTTCAAGAATTTTAGGATTGAAAATTTCATATCCCACCGCCACTATAGCCTTAATCCTTAATTTACGGCTGTTTATCAGAGAAAACTCGACGCGTTCAGCGCTTGCGATTGCCGCAATCAAGGAATCGCTTGTTATTCCCTGATTTTCCAACGGTTGTGAAAAGTCAAACGATGTCAGAATGCTTTTTATCTTTTCCCCCTCTTTGTCAGGAATATATAAAATTTTCAAATCAATTCTGCCATATACAGTTGCCCGTCCGTTTTCTGCAGTTTTCTTCGTTATACACGCTATTCCGTCCACTTGCAGCACCTTTAATATATCCGGCTTTGTATCAGGAACTATGATATCGCCTTCTATCATCGTCTGCGTGCTTCCTTTATGTACTGTTTCGTTAATACCTATACTTTCCTTAATTAATTCCATACCTTTGTCCTCCAAAAATCATTTCAATTTAGTTATAATTATAACTATGACTTTTTACAAAGAATATGACATTAAAAACAAAAAAACTAATATTGTACTAAAAACCTCTGCCGTTTGCATTGGGTTCCTAAAGACAGTTGATAGGAATACGAGCATTGCGAGGTAAGAAGATGAGGAAAACTCAGCAAAATAGGTTTTCCTCTTTTCTTTTTATCCGTACATTCGTCAAAATAAATTCCTTCTGATAATTTGTAATTAAATATTCATCAGTTCCCGAGTTAAGCCTGATTTTTACAAATCTAAGCTTTATGGTTCCTATAGTTTCAAGTCTTTTCGCATTCTCAATATTTCCCGTGCGCATTTGTGCGTTAACACGCGATTTGTCAAATGTGATATCTATCCATTCCACTTTTTCATTGACATAGGATCTTGATAGAAATTTTTTGCATGAAATCTCATGATTTCTAAAAAAAGCTTTAAGATTTATTCATTCTTTTTTCTTCATCAAGAACATCTGCAAAAGTTATTTTAGAAAATTCCTCCGCTAATTTTTTCTGTACGTTGCATAACTTCCGCTGAACAGCACATTCTCCCGAACGGATGCAAACATCTGCCGCTTCAATGCAATGATTAATAGCAATTTTACCGTCTATGACTTCTATTATCTCTTTAAATGTAATTTCGGAAGGCGCTTTATTTAAAACATATCCTCCGTTTACTCCACGATAAGACTTTATAATATCAGCCTGTACAATTTTGCGTAAAATTTTCAACGTAAATCTATACGGAATTTCATTTTTTTCCGCAATCTGCCTTGCTTCTATTTGTCTTTTTTCTTTTGCAAGCATTGCTATAATACGCAGTGCATAGTCCGCCTCTCTCGTGATTTTCATATAATAATTATTCCTTTCAGATCAATCTAAGTATTTATTCTCTGATATACAAAATATTATTAAATTTTTTTATTACTTATATCATCCATTATTTTTAAAATTTCCATCGCATATGACTTTGGCGTTCTTCCGCTTACAACACGAATTTTATAATCACAGTTATCATAAAATTCACGTCGTTTTTCAAATCTCTCGCGAATTTCATCAATACTTTGATTTTGCAGAAGAGGTCTTGTTGCTGCCGCGTCTTCAACGCGTTCCTTTATAACCGAAAAATCAGGCGAAAGATTAATAATTACACCATTTTTCCTCAGCTCTGAAATATTATTCCTGTTCAGAACAGTGCCTCCGCCCGTAGCTATAACAGCATTATCCTCGTCAGACGCTTTTTTTATAATCTCATGCTCAAGCTTTCTGAAATATTCCTCACCGTATTTTGCAAAAATCTCATTTATGGTCATTTTTGCTTCTTCTGCAATCATATCATCGGTATCAAGTCTTTTATATGCTGACATCTGCTCTACAGCCTTTGAAATTTCAGTTTTACCGCTTGCCATAAATCCAGTAAGAACAATATTCATCGGTTAAAAACCTCCTCTTTTATAATGTCACCCATGTCATCGAGAAGCTTCGTATCCGTAAAAAGCTCATACGCTATTATTCCCTGATATATCAGCATTCCAAGTCCGTTAATTGCAATTTTGGCACCATATTTTTTTGCCTCCTTCAAAAATAAAGTTTCAGCAGGATTATATATCATATCAACCGCCGAGGTGTTTTCATCAATAAAGGATAAGTCGTCAAATTCATTAATCGCATCAATAGGCAGTTTGTCTAACTGTGGTGCCATTCCGGCCGAGGTTGTATTGATTACAATATCAAATCTTTTTTCCCCTACCTCGGTTTCAATTTCAAAGCCTGTTGTGTCTTTTATTGCTTTTGCCAAACCAAGTACCTTTTCCTTTGTTCTGTTCACAACAGTTATAGATTTCGGATTCGCCTGTGTCAGCCTTATAATAGTCGGTTTTACTACTCCGCCCGCACCAAATATAAGAATTCTACTGTTTTCAACAACTATTCCGGCTTTTTTCAATGCCGTATAAAACCCTTCCGAATCTGTATTGTAGCCATAAAGCCTGCCGCCGCGGTTTACAACCGTATTTACCGAGCCTAAAAGCTTTGCTTGTTCAGATACTACATCTATGTATTTCATAACATCAATTTTATGAGGCGCCGTAACATTAACTCCTGCAATTCCAAGAGCTCTTATTCCCTCCATTGCCTCTTTTAAATTATCAGGATGTACACACCATGCCGAATATACATAATCATTGCTTATTTTTTCTGAAATAAAATTGTGCATT
>JALEPO010000157.1 GCA_022768695.1 Clostridia bacterium | reverse complement strand
CTCTGAGAAGATAAGATTTCTCGCCTTCTGATATTCCTCGTCGCTTACACCGGAAACATCATATCTGTTAATTATTCTGACATTTGTAAGACCTGTTAAAGAAAGATTTTCTTTAAGGTCAGCAAGGATTTCCTTTGCTTCGACGTCAAATCCGTTTTTCTTTTCAATATAAATTCTTCTTACGTTTTCCATTTTGTTCCTCCTTATATATTTAAGCCTTTTAAAAGACCTTTGCCTTCTTTAATCTGTATCACTGCCACTCCGGCATTGTCCAAAGTAAAGCACCAGCTTTCTTCTGTTGTCAGTCCAAGCAAATACGAAATTATATGTCTTGCGGCTCCAAGATGCGTAACCACAAGTACACGCTTATTATCATTTTCAGATATAATCTTATCCATTGTTTCATTAATACGCTTTTGAACCATGGCGGCGCTTTCTCCATCAGGAATCTGATAATCAATCCAATTTTCATGCCACATTTTGAATTCATCAGGATATTCCTGCTGTATCTGTCCAAAGGTCATATCATCCCACAAGCCATAATCACGTTCGATAAGCCCGTAGCTCATAGTCATATTTGCTTTCTTTTTCAGAGGTGTGGCAGTATCAATTGCCCTTGCAAGCGGACTTACATATACAGAATCAAACTCTATATTCATCAGCTTCTGCGTGAGATGACATACCTGTTCTCTTCCTTTTTCGTTCAGAGGAACATCCTTGTGTCCAAGACAAGCCTGTCTGATATTTGAGTCCGTTTCCCCATGACGAACTATATATATTTCCGTCAAAATAACCACCCCCATATAATCTATTATATTTTATCATAATTTACAGAAAATATCAACTAAATACTTATAAATAAAAATTCAAAAAATTTTTAAAAAAGTGTTGACAAAAATTAAAATATGTGTTATTATATATGAGCAGTCAAGATTGACACATGCGGGAGTGGCTCAGTGGTAGAGCGTCACCTTGCCAAGGTGAACGTCGCGAGTTCGAATCTCGTCTTCCGCTCCATTTAAAAGAGTGATTTTATATCACTCTTTTTTGTTTTTCTAAATGGAATATTGCCGGTTTAAGTTACGAATTTAAAAAAAGGTCTCTTATGTAAGAAACCTTTCTACTGTCCATTATCGCTTATTTTTTTCTCATATAATCCAAGAAATTCTATATCTTTTTTAGAAAGCTCTGCTTTTTTTAGCATATCCGGACGTTTATTATAGGTATTAATAAGCGATTGCTCATGCTTCCATTTTTCAATATTCGCATGATGCCCTGAAATAAGAATTTCCGGAATTTCCTTATTATGCCACACCGCAGGACGCGTATACTGTGGATATTCAAGCAAGC
Source organism: Clostridia bacterium (assembly GCA_022768695.1). Lineage (GTDB taxonomy): Bacteria > Bacillota > Clostridia > UBA1381 > UBA1381 > JALEPO01. The sequence goes on along the minus strand of JALEPO010000157.1, from coordinate 5,025 downwards.
CGTTAAAATGCGACTCGTTTTCGTATGCCCCTTCACTTGATAAAACTCCCGGTATCAGCCTTGCAACAGTGTCAATAACCGACATTGCCGGTATTTCTCCTCCTGTCATAACAAAATCACCTATAGAAATTTCCATATCCACAATTTCGTCAAGAACACGCTGATCTACCCCCTCATAATGACCGCACAAAATCACTATATGCCGTTCCTTGGATAAATCTACAGCCATCTTCTGATTGAACACTTTTCCCTGAGGTGACATATAAATAGTCATCGGCTTATATTCAAGTCCCTTCGCAACTGACATATATGCATCATATATGGGCTGCGGACTCATGAGCATACCGCCTCCGCCGCTGTAAGGGTAATCATCAACCTTACGATGCTTATTTTGTGTATAATCACGAATATCTATAAAATTCATTTGAATCAGACCGTTTTCTCTGGCACGTCCTATTATACTGTCACCAAGCACAGCTTCAAACATAACAGGAAACAAAGTTAAAACGTCAAACCTTATCAAAGCTCATCCAGTCCTTCCATCATTTCTACAGTTATTATTTTATTTTCAACATCAATATTCTTAACTACATCGTCAATTACAGGTATAAGAAGATTTTTCTTTCCCTCACGTTTCACATCATAAATATCATTCGCGCCTGTATTGAACACATCTGCAACAATACCTATTTCATCTCCGTCTAACGCAACAATTTTCGAACCGATTAAATCTGCTATATAATGCACGCCCTCAGGCAGTTCACCCAGCATATCACGCTCAACATACACAATTTGATTTTTATATTTTTCCGCTTCATTAATATCTTTTATCTCTGAAAATTTAACTATCAAATTATTCTTCTGATATTTAATTGACGAAATATGAAGTATTTCATTACCAGTTTTTCGTTTTACATATACATATTCTATATCTTCAAAATCCTCTGGATAATCCGTCCATGCAATAAGCTTTACTTCGCCGCGCAAACCATGTGTATTAACTATTTTTCCTGCTTCTAACATAAGTTCTTCCTCCGGAATTTCAATAAAGGTCTATACCCGCTTTTAATTCAAAATTGAATTACCATTAAAAATTAAACAGAACTTGCCGGCTGCACAGCCAGCATTCCCCTTAATCTGTTTATGAGCTCCAATTACACAAAAATGCGGACAATGTCCGCATTTTATTAAACTATATCAACTGAAACCTGTTTATTCTCACGGTTTGCAGCTGCTTTTACAACAGTTCTGATTGCTTTCGCAATTCTTCCCTGCTTGCCGATAACCTTACCCATATCGCTTTCAGCCACTCTCAATTCAAGAGTTATGGTCTGGTCATCATTTTCTATCTCTGTTATGTTTACATTATCAGGATAGTCTACAAGTGATTTGGCTATTATCTCTAATACTTCTTTCATTAGCCTTGTCCTCCATAATTAGATAATGTTAGACTTCTTCAAAAGAGCCTTAACAGTATCTGTTGGTTGAGCACCATTACCAATCCACTTCTTAGCTGCATCTGCATCTATCTTGATTTCTGCCGGATCAGTTAACGGATTGTATGTGCCGATTTCTTCGATGAATCTACCATCTCTTGGGTATCTTGAGTCAGCAACTACAACTCTATAGAAAGGAGCCTTTTTAGCACCCATTCTTCTTAATCTGATTTTTACTGCCATAACTGTTTCACCTCCCATAAGTTTTATAGTCACGTACTCATAAATCTGCCAATACCTTAAATATGTTTTGACAAATTTCTGAGCACGTTATATATAAAGTAAGCTTTTGCTTAACCTTATTTATGTTTTCTAAGACGCTTCAGCATCCTGCTTTGCTTTCCACCGCTGAACTGCTTCATCATTTTCTGCATCTGTTCAAACTGCTTCAAAAGCTGATTTACATCCTGAACACGAGTTCCGCTTCCCTTTGCAATTCTTACTTTTCTGCTTGCCCCTATTATACTTGGTTTTCTGCGTTCCTCGGTAGTCATCGACTGAATTATCGCTTCTATATGAATCATTCGTTTTTCATTTTCTTCAGTATCAACACTATCAAGCATTTTCTTATCAATACCCGGAATCATTCCAAGGATTTGCGAAAACGAACCCATTTTACGAATTTGCTTGAACTGCTCCAAAAAGTCATCCAAATCAAACTGCTGTTTTCTTATCTTGTTTTCAAGCTCACGCGCTTTTTTATCATCAATAGCTTCCTGAGCTTTATCAATAAGCGTCAACACATCGCCCATTCCAAGAATACGCGAAGCCATTCTGTCAGGATGGAACTGCTCAAGATCAGACAGTTTCTCACCCACTGATGCAAACTTTATAGGCTTGCCCGTTACCTGCTTTACAGACAACGCCGCACCGCCTCGTGTATCACCGTCAAGCTTTGAAAGAATAACACCTGTAACGTCAAGCTGTTCGTTAAATGATTTTGCGACATTTACTGCATCCTGACCTGTCATTGCATCAACAACAAGCAGGATTTCGTTAGGATTTACCTCACGCTTGATATTTTCAAGCTCCTCCATAAGCTGCTCGTCTATATGAAGTCTGCCGGCTGTATCAATAATTACCGGATCATTACCATGTTTTATTGCATGCGCAACAGCTTCCTTTGCAATAGTAACAGGATTTACATCTGCTCCCATCGAAAATACAGGAACTTTGATTTGTTCTCCCAAAACCTGAAGCTGTTTAATAGCCGCCGGACGATAAACGTCACACGCAACCATTAAAGGACGTTTACCCATTTGTTTTGTTAAATGCAATGCCAGCTTACCGGTTGCCGTAGTTTTACCTGCACCCTGCAAACCGCACATCATGATAACTGTAGGAGGTTTTGACGCGAACTCAAGTCTTGCAGCCTCTCCGCCTATCATATCGGTAAGCTCATCATTTACTATTTTAATAAGTTGCTGTGCAGGTGTAAGCGACTCCATGATTTCCTGTCCCAAAGCTTTTTCCGAAACAGTATTCACAAATTCCTTAACAACCTTAAAATTAACATCCGCTTCAAGTAATGCCAACTTGATTTCGCGCATGGCTTCTTTAATATCTTTTTCTGTAAGCTTTCCCTTGCCTCGAAGCTTTTTGAATACGCCCTGCAATTTATCGCCTAAGCTCTCAAATGCCATTGCCATGCCCCTCTCTATATATCCTCAGATAATTTTTGTGATATTTCTTTTAATTTTCTGACATCATCAGTATCGTCAAGTTTATTTATAATTTTATCCATTTCTTCAATCTGCGCTGTTATATCGGAAAATCTTTTTGCAAGACCTAATTTTTCTTCAAAACCAACAAGCTGCTTTTCACCGCGCTTAATTGAATCTCTTACGCCTTGACGGCTAATCTCAACTTCCTCAGCAACCTCCGCCAGCGATAAATCCTGATTATAATACATATCCATCATATCATACTGTCTTTCTGAAAGAAGCTGCCCATAAAAGTCCATTAACATACTAATATTTAAATCCTTTGCCATAACATCACCTGTAAAGTCTTTCACTTTACATATAGATTTTACAGTATAATAATCATTTTGTCAATGTTCTTTTTATCAAATTTTACTTAATTTTTATTTGATATTTTGTACAATTTCACAAAGTTCATCGTAATTCAGCAGCCTGTTAATCACATCCAATAGCATATTCGCAGAAATCTTTGCCGGCAATCCAATTTCACAAGCAAGCTTATCACGCAATTCACGGCTTCCTTCTCCTCCGGACAAGCCTAATCTGAACATATCCGACTTTGTGATACTTCGCCCAATTCTCGGAGATTCCTTATCCCCGTCAAGAGTACAGCCTGATTTTCGCAGCGCATCAATGATAATATCATCATCTATGCCCTCCACCCCAATCAGCCCTTCCTTTCCGGCAATCTTCTTTCTTTTCTCCTTTCCATGCACATCAGGTACATATGCATGGCGCACTTGTTCGGGAGGCAATGCCTGTTTTATAAAATTCCTTATTTTAAATCCCGCGCTGTCCGAATCAGTAAGGATAACAACACCTGTTTCAGCCGCCATCTTCTTTATTGAGTTAAGTAAATTACTATTTTTAAATACAGAAAAGCCATGCGTAGTAATAATTACACCGTCTATAAAACGTGAAATCTTTATTTTATCATAGACACCCTCAACTATTATTGACTCTTTAATTTTATACATAAATACACACCTGTAAAATATTTACAAAATACAATAGATTGAAAAAGAATACTTTTTATCGCTTTACTATTGTGCCCAAAATCCCATTTTATCATTTTTATAACTTTTAATATCCGAGCTGTCATATCCGTCATTCTATACACAGAAAAGTTCTAAATAATAACTGCCGGAGTATCAATCCCCGACAGTCGGTTGTTGTTTGCTGAACAAACACATTAAAAACAAGCAAGGCTTTTCAGCCTTGCTTGTCATATATATTTTAGAACCAAGTCTGTGAATCATATTTATCAAGAATGTTTCTGATGTTGTCAAGTCTTGTTTCAATATCAACATAACCGTCAGCATCATAAGCACTTGTAGCCTTTAACATGGTTTCAGCTGCCCAGTGACCATTCAAATCTACAATTGAATAAAGTTCCGGAGTAACTACTGTACCATCTCTTCCTTCAAGTCCCATATCTGTACGTCCGATAATATTATTGAACATTGCACAAAATTCAGCTCTTGTCATAATTCTGTTAGGCTCAAATTTATCATCACTTACACCATTCATATAACCATATGCAGCCATAATCTCAATGTAAGTCTTATACTGATTATCAGAAATATCAGCAAACGCAGTTTCTGCAGTGTCTGATAGGTTCAGACCATATGCAACAAGCTTTGCAACCTCACCTCTTGTAACAGGTCCGCATTCAACTGAATCAATACCATCAAATGTACCTTTACCCGCAAGATATGCAAGACCACGCTCATACCATGTACCGGCATGCTTTGCTATATTATCTGTTACAGGATATTCATCATTCTTTGTAGCATACTTCTGATCAATTAATCTCATAATCATTG